>JAAWLS010000038.1 GCA_022798035.1 Lachnospiraceae bacterium
TTGACGCGCCGAGCACAATTGTGAAGCAATATTTTCTTCTTGTGCGAGTGCGCATATTATTTTTGTCATATAGGAAATCCGAAGGAATTTCCTATATGACAAAAAACAGGGCTGCTGTAAAATGTTACAGCAGTCCTGTTTATTCCCTTAAATCATTCGCTTATCGTTTTGAAAGATAATCCTGCAGAATATAGTAGGACTGTTTTAAACGTTCCCGGTAAGTAGGCTGTACCCATCCTTCCCAGGAATAGGAAGCGCTTACTCCGTCAATAGCAAATTTAATGTCATTGATAGATTCAT
The DNA here is from genome assembly GCA_022798035.1 of Lachnospiraceae bacterium. Taxonomy (GTDB): domain Bacteria; phylum Bacillota; class Clostridia; order Lachnospirales; family Lachnospiraceae; genus Petralouisia. Next base: position 301 of record JAAWLS010000038.1, read on the forward strand.
AGGTAATCTCATCATGGTCATATAAATTGGCAATTCTCATTTTTGCATTAGGTTTGGAAATATTCAGCAGCAGCCATGGCAGACGAACTTCCACTACATCGCCTTTTCTGCAGAAATCGGCGCGGGAATTGTAATCCGGTGATTCCGGGTCTGCATTCCCATAACGAAGCTTTCCTGTCTCCACCTGTTCTGTTCCCACCAACGTCTCATTTTCATCCTTCAAGAGAACCGGTCTGTTCAACATCAGATTGATAGGCGCAAACGTATTAGTATCAGGCGCTGCATATCCCTCCTGTATTTCCAGCACTTCACTGTCCGCATACAAACCAGTGGTATACAGCCAGTAGTTCACATCATAATAGGGGTCAACCAGAAGCCTGCTGTCTTCCTCTCCCTTTAGTTCAAGGGAAAAATCCGCTCCGTCATACTTTGAATTCCCCTGATTTTCTATGGTGTCTATCATAATCTGCTGATTCTCACTGCAGCCTTTTATCATCAAATATACATAGGCCTCATCACTTCTCACATAGAGCTCTGTATTTCCGCTGGTGAGCAGAGGTTTTTCTCCCTCCCACTCCTTTGCATCTCCATCCACAGTACAGGCTGCCGTCTCTCCTGGGTCAAAAGATAATAAGCCAAAAAACTGTTCGCTGGTCTGCACGTCGCACCAATAAGGTCTGACCTCAGAATCCGTGTAATCCATGGTATTCCATGTCCGCTTAAACCATTCATCCTGCCAGATAAACACATAAGCTCCCGCGCATCCTGTCTCAATAATATCACCCAGCATAGAGACAATGGCATTTCCCTGTTCCTCTTCGGTCAAACCGCCCTGACTAAAGCCTGGGTCCTTAGCCATATGCGTAATTCCTCTTGAGGCAGGCACCCCAAACTCAGAAATCACAATCGGCATCGTGTGGTGAGCATTCAAATCGCTGAGATAGTGCTTATAGGGATTGGGCGGCTCATCTGTCAGCAGTTCCGGCGCATACCGCATCATCTCCGGATAATAGGGGTATACGTGATAGGAGGCAAAAAGACCTGCCTTGAACTCCGGCTTTGTCTTGATATGCTCCGCATCTACCGGAACAGCATCTTCCATCTCGGGATTTGGTTCTCCGGGGTGGTCTAACGGGTCCGTAGTCACCCAATTGGCAAAAGCAGTAGGGTGCTGCATTTTGTAATTCTCTGTCTCGTGGGAAATGCAGGCGTCCAGCCCGGAAGCCAGAAATACCTCAAAAGGAGAAGCCTCCTCTGCATAGACATAATTTCCATCAAAAGAAGTCTTATCTGCATTATTTTCATTGGTATTGATGACAAAATCAGGCTGCCATTCAATCCCCAGAATCCAGCCCATTAAATACTGCGATACGTCAGAAGTGTAGGTGCCGCTGGCATTACCTGGTACCGGCTCAATCACTGCGTTTCCATGGACCACATCCACAATCGTCTTGCACATCTCAATCCAATCATTTGCAATTTTGCCATCTTCTCCGTAGGCGTCGCTGATGTTGCTGATATCTTCCTCATTGTTATAAACTCCCTGTATAAAATAGAGAGGCTCTTCTGCTCTTGCATTGTACTCTGCAAGAGCCTCATAAAATTCCGGCATCAAAATAGTATAGACACGAATCGTATTTGCATGCATTTCACTAATCTGCCGGAACCACCGCTTATAATCATCTTTTGTAATAGCAAATTCTCCTGGGAAAGCTCCCGGCTTCCCTGCGCCGATATTCACGCCTACAGAAAATGTGTCCTGCCACTGGCCGTCTTTTCCATAAATCTGAAATTTCTTTTCACTCGTCCGAAAAGTATAACTGACACCATCCTCTGTATATACCGGCATAGTATTTCCAATATTTTTTTTCTTCTGGTCTGTCTCAGTTTTCAGCGTATCTTTGGTTCCTGAATCAATCGTCAACTCCGACTCTTTGCGTCCACATCCAGAAAAGAGAGATGCTGTCAAAATCAGAGCCAACGCTGCCATGGCACCTCTTTTTAACTTTTTCATTTTGTATTCGTATCCTTTCCTGCCATCTACCATTTTTTATCCTGACCCTCGATAATCTGGTCCACCACATACTTGACAACACCGGAAATCTGCTCTGTCTGCTTCCTTCCCACCTGTTCAATAAATTCCGGGTCATTTCTGTGACTGACGATATAACTTCTAGTAGGCGTCTCACTGCCCTCCATAGATACCAGCTCACCGCCATGTTCCCGCAACAAATCTTGGAGTTCATCGTTAAAATGGTCTGTTACGTTTTCAATGGTAGGCACAATAATATCAAAAGGCTCAATGGTATTTAAAATTTGATTCTGGTATTTATCCAAATACTGCTCAATCAAATTCTCAAACGTCCGGAACTCCACAAATTCATCCCCCGTGACAATCATCGTTACGATAAATTCCCAGGTATGTGGATGGGTCTGACCCTGCTTTCCATTGATTACAATGTAGTGGTTCATATTCAAATAAGATTTCAGACGATATTCCCGATACAATCTCTCTTTTCTCACTGATTTGCCACCGCCTTCCAGAATTTGTCAAATTGGGATTTATAGCTGTTCATGTTATCCTCGCAGTATAAATCTGCCACGCCGTGTACGTTCCAATTTTCCAGAGATTCGATAATCCTGTCACTGACTGATTTCTCGTAACGGACAAAAACCAAGAGAATCTGCCGCTCATCCATAGAAAAACGCAGTACATTATTGTCCAGCACAATCTGCATATGTTCAAAAAATTCGTCCCGCGCTTCCTCAGACTCCGTTTCAAACACTGCAAAGTGCAGAGGATAAACTCCTTTTTCATCCAAAGTGCTCAAAAACTCGTCCAGCACAGTATTTTTAAACACATGTTTGCTAGCGCTGAAGGCATATTCGCGCTTCAGCTGTTCATCTAACAGCTCAATCTGCTGATTCTGCCATATTGTGCGCTCCTCTTGCTTATCAAGTCTGATAGCCTGGTGGCTGATTTTTCGGGACATCACCATACTCAGAATAATCAAAAGAGCCAACACCATAGAGAGAATAATGATAATGGAATTGCGGCATTCCAGCAGAATATTGTCTTCCAATACCACTTTGTCATAAGTCAGAAGACAGACTCTGTACTGCTCTCCCTGCCAGGTAAAAATCATACCAGAAGCGATAAAACGGTCCTCGTCCAGATAAATAATCTGATGCCCCACCTGATTGTTACCCAGATTGTTCATAAAATCAGAAGCCGTCTCACTGGCATAATAAGTTCCGTCTGTAAAGCCTTTATAACGATTTGTCTCTGTAACGCTCTTTACAAACAAAATGGAATCTCCCTTGCTCAAAGTCCAATATTTGCTGGCAGTGGCGTCCAGGGAGCTGATAATCTCCGTGATATCCGCCTCCGTTCCCTGTCCTTCCAAACGGTTAATCTCATCCAGCACAATCTTTACATATCCATCCTGTTCTGCGCCGTAAATTTCCAGGAATCTCGTCTCATAGTTATTCAGCTGATAGACGATAAACACATCTGCCGCCATAGCAAAAAATACCACAACCGCTGTCAAAATAAAAAAATTAAATTTATGTTTCATAAGCTTGCCCACCTACTCGTAATTCACTGCTTTCCGCGCCTTCTGCAACAAGTTCATAGGTTTCTGCGCCTCTGTTTTCAACTCTGCCTCAAAGTCTTTGCGCTCATCTGTCAATGTGCGGGTTTTCCATGCGCTGTCTGTATTAATGCTGTTAATCACCCCTGCAAACCGGATAAAGAATACGATAAAATTAAAAAACGGCAACAGAGGCACCACATACCAATGCTTTCGATAATACCGCTTCAAATCATCAAATTCCTGCAAAAATCCTACCGTAGAACAGTAATAACAATAACCGCTGATAATGTACATCAGGAAAATAATTCCTGTAGAAATCAAAATTACTTTTGCTGAATAGTTCATGCACATGAGACAAATCAATGCCAGATACCAGATTAAACGAGGAAAAGCAAAAGTGTGGTCATACATCAGTGTCCGCACCATGACATTTGTAAACATTTTATGGACTTTTAAATCCTTCTCCAGAAACTGGTGCGATACCTCCAGACTTCCTCTCTGCCAGCGTTGTCTCTGGGTGTAAAGTTTGTTCACTCCCTCAATAGGGTCTACACAAAAAATCGCATTCTCGCAAATCTCTACTTTTATCTTCTGAATAAAACGCATTTGAAATGTGATATTCGTATCTTCGCAAATGGTGTCTGTATTATAGAGCTGAGATTTCAGCACTGCCGACTTCCGAAATGCAGAAAAAGCTCCGGAAAGGGTGTAGATGGAATTGGTCTCGGAGGCATAATTCCGTCCCGCCAGGAAAGCCTGGGCATACTCCATAAATTCCATTTTCCGCAGCAGCCGCGCAAACACTCCCCTATACTCTTCAATCATCTCGGGCATGGTGAGAATGGCGCCTGTCATACAATCCACATCCGGGCACGCTTCAAATTTGCGCACCATGTTGCTGATGGCGTGAGGTTCAAACTGCCCGTCACTGTCCACATGAATGATATACTTGCCGTCTGCATTAAACAGTGCCAGATTCAACGCACGGGATTTTCCCTGTTTGGCATTGAGCCACTGCATCAGCAAATCCGGATATAATTCCTGACATTTCGTGTACACCTGAAAAGAATTGTCCTTTCCCTGATTATTTACCAGAAAAATACGCATCTTGTCATTGGGATAATCACTGTCGTTGATGGACTGAATGCACTCCTGAAGAGAATCCTCAGAATTGTATACCGGAATAATCAAAGTGATTTCCGGCCAGAACACTGGGTCCTCATATTTTTTAGGAAACAGTCTCTTTTTTATCAGAATCAGGACACTGCCCATAGATGGAATGATTTCCATAACCAACGGGATAATAATCCATGCCGCCCAAAACAATATGGAATTTAAAAAATTACTTATCACTGTCATACCGGAAACTTCCCACCTTCTGTTTGATAATCTGCGGTTTCGTAAATACATAAAAATATATCATGACGGACAGTCCATAAAAGACAAAACGGCCTACAAAGGTATGGGCAACATAATAAGTGTCAATTCCGCCAAAATAAATCATCAGACAAATTACCGTAATACGCAGAGCATTTGACAGTACCATGGCAATCACGCCCAGCACTCCCACATACACACGTTCATACACCGTATACACCCGATAAAACATCAACAGAGAGAGATAGGCAATAATCTCAATAATTCCGGAACACTCGAAATCAATTCTCAGAGAAATGGCTCCCACTGCCGACTCCACAAAAATAACGCCATATTTGTAATGAGCGCTGTAGATACCTGCTGCTTTTCCCGGAAGACTTGACAAAAGAGCAACAATTCTCGCCAGAGGCTGCGTCAAGAAAGGCTGCAAAAATACCAGCATCAGAATAAATGCTCCTGCGCTTCCCACCAGAAAATGCCAGAAGTTCAATTTACTCTTGTTCAATATGTGCAACACAAACAGCCATATCAGCAAACCGATGAAGCCTACGACATATTTTATCATTTTATCACTCCGCTTTCTTTTCCGCTTTCTTCAGCAGTGACCGCATATACAACGTATATAATAAAATAAGCAAAGCTGCTGTCCCACTGACTATCATTCCCTCTTGCAAATAAGGATACATCAGAGAAATCTCTGTTGTTCCGGCCTTCACATAAGTCAGATGATTCTTGCTGTAAATTTCCTGATTTGACACAAAGCTGCTGTGATAAGCCAGGCTGGTATTCACATCATCCCTGTCAATCGTAATATTCATGCCGTCTGCATTGTACTCTATGGCATAAGGTACAATTTCACGCTTCGGCAAATCATCTGAACTCAAATCCATGGCTCTGTCTAAGAGTTTCCCCACCCCTTCATCTTTGGTCAAACCGTAATAATAGGTCAAATTCAATCCAATTAATACAATATTCTCATTTTTTACCGTTCCAAAGAAAGGAAGCTCCCACTCCAAATCTTTCACTGTTCCCCAAACTTCATCCAGTCCGTCCAGATAAACGGTACTCCAGTCACGATAACCATTGGGGAACAAATCTGTCTCCAGCACGCCGTCTACGGTGTCTAAATCAGGATATCCCTGAGAAAAAGAAACTGCATTACAGATTACTCCTAGAAAACTCTGATTCTGACTTCCCCTGTCGTCAGGAATTCCGTCCGCTGCAATGACAATGTGAACGCCCGCCTCACTCAAATCCGTAATCAATTTTTCTGCAGCCGCCTTGTCATCATACGTAAATCCCGCCAGATAAATCAATTCATACTGACTCAGTTCCTCAAAAGTAAATTCATTCAAATTGGTTGTCTCCGCTTCTTCCACAACCGGAAACTGTCTGGAAATTGACGGAGCCGCCGTACCGATTCCGATGGCCGGATATTTCGTCACCGTTCCCCAATTTCCCTTTCTGTCTAATTTATAAAAACGATAATTATCGTTGTGGCCCGCCAGTCTATATCCCACTCTCTGAGCTGCATGGTCCATTTTCTGAATCGGAGATTTCACCAAATCTCCCACAATATCCAGCTGAACAATTACCGTATCATTTCCCATTTCCAGACAACGGTCAAACACATAGAGATAATTTCCCTCTTCCAGTGCTCTGTCAATCTGCCTGACATTTTTTACCGTTGTGGCAGAATCCTCTGCCGCTCCATACATAGTAGCCACAGGTTCTCCATATCCTGTAATCAGATAGGAACTCATAGCTCCCAAATCACTCTCGTCTATAAGAGCCAGCCGCTGGCTCGTGGCTTCCTTTGCCTCTCCCACCAAAGTCTTATTTAGATAAAAATCCAGCATGACTTCCGGCGTCGTCCTCGACTGAGGCCCTATGAACAAAGTCAGAGAAGGCAGGGAATCCAGAATCAGTAGTCCCGCAAAAAGCACAATCCATCCTCTTTTCAGCGTGTCCCACACCAGAAAACTGAAAAGCACCATGCACAGTGCAATGGAAATAAAGCGGACCATCCGCAGAACTTCTCCTCCTGGCAGCTTGGACAATAAAATATACATTGTCTCAGAACTGCAGATTAATATAATCATTCCGGTCCAAAAGCCAGACATAGATTTCTTTTTACTCAAAAATATTCCAAAAACTGCCAGCAGAGCCGCCGCTAATCCAAAATAAGCATCCACGCATCCTCTCTGAATGCGCGCCACAGGATTCAGAGACAGAAACATGCTCTGAAAAAAATCTGACAAAACTTCCAATCCATCTGTTGCTTCCACGCCGTCAAAAAGAGACGGAACCAGCCATATACCTGTCAGCATATATCCCAGAATCAAGGCAAAAAATGACTGTACACACCTGTGCCATCTGTGATAAAGCACCATATCCACGATGAAATATATCGCAAGAGCAATCAAAATCATGACGGCAAAGTCAGGATGACACAGTGAAATTAAGGCAAAAACCAGGGATAACCTGGGCAGTGTATGCCAACGCTGATTATGAAGATAATCGTACACCCAATATAGTAAAAGGGGCAGCATCACAATACAGAGAGACCGGGCCAAATCCCCTTCATAAAATAATATGCTCAGATTGTCCGGCATAAAAAGCCACAAAACGCCCAAAAAAGCCCCAAACCAGGGACGTTTTACTTTAAATCCTACATAAAGCCATGAGAGTCCTCCCGCAATGCAGATAAACATCACAAAGACAAGAAACGCATTCATGGACACTCCGCCGCCTATCCATTGGCAGGCAGCTAAAAGATATGCCGGCAGAGGCGCCCAGTAACGCAGCATCTCCACACCATTATACCAATAAAAATCAAAAGCAGGCCAATAATCTCCCCTGCATATTGCGTGATACAGCACATCTCCTTTGTAGAGATGAGCCAGCGTGTTCTTCCCGCTGGGATAAACACCGCTGTTATGTACCAGTATTACCATTCCATATGCTAATAACGCATAAAGAATGGGCATTAATAAAATCAGATAATATGACTTTTTTCTGTCTTTCAATGCCCATTCCTCCTATTGCTATATATACTGTAACAATTGTTACGCTATTTTTTCATTGTGCTGATTCTAACGAATCCCACTCTTTTCGCCTGCAGACATCACAATTTTTATGCTGCTGCCGGAATTAATTCATTTTTTTTTCTCTTTCTGTACCAAAGTACGATTCCAACGGAAGCAATACATATGATAATACCCACAATCGGTCCGGTGGAAGTACCTGCTGTAAAAATCCACTGCTGGCCGATTCTTCCAAACTGTGCGGAAACCTCTTTTAAATCTGTTGCATCTACGCCCAGCTTCTCAGCAATCATCGGCACGTCCAGATAGAGCTCCATCTCATCCTTGCCGTCCTTGCCGATGGTCATCGTCATTTTTCCGTACATTTTATCCATATCGTTTACATTGTTGATATTCGGAGAAGTATGCCATGCATCTCTGGAAGCAATATAATATTCATAAGTGCCTTCCGGAAGTCCTGAAAGCTCAGCCGAGCTAACCCAACTAATATTTCCATTTCCATCCACTTTCACATACCAGGGGTGGAAAGCCATCTTCTGGTCATAGGAACCATTTTTCAAACTTTCCTCACTCTGATTAAATGCAAAGGTAACCGCAGAAGCAAATTCTCCTCCTGCCTCCTGCAAGTGCTGCGGCATATCTGTCACTACGTGGGCATATACTTTCTCGCCATCAGAGTACAACGCCCCTTTTGCATCAACCTGGGATTCTTGAGTACCTGCGCCTGCATATTCAATGGTAGTGTGACCGTAATCTTCCCAGTCCTCATAATTGCCATCATATATAATTCCATTAAAAAGATTTTCCAGATTATTCCCGTCGTCTGGCTGCATATTTACAATACCGCTGATAAAAGGCTCCCCTAAATAGAGACCAAAGGAAAGGCTCTTCTCGTACTTCGGCAATTGGCTCTTTGGAATCGCTATTTCCCACTCGGCTCCCACATAGGCAACCTGAGCGCCTTCGGCACCTTTTACCTCCGGTGCGGTGCTCAGCTGAATATCTCTCTCATATCCCAAATCGGATGTAATTGCAAATCTGCCATTAGAATGGGTACCTGCACCAGAAGCATTGCTGCTCTTTCCATCTCTGATGTATATGTAGAACCAATCCCCATCATAAACTGCTGCAACTTGTGACAAACATTCTGGGTGCGCATCATTGGGACAGGAAGCATCTGTCTTGGACACTGCCGCCCAGTCTGCATAATTGCCATCAATTGTAATCCCCGTGTAAACTGCTGGCTCATCATTTACAACTGCATTGCCGTTTATTTTCTGAATCTCCGCGGAACTTATGGTGGTTCCACCCAAAGTCAAATTAAAATCCATATTGTGGAAGAAACTGGTGGGAACTGCAAACTCTACCCGGTAAGGTCCTGCATTATTTTCGTGAGCTTCACTGATTACTGCTGCAGATGCACCGGGAACATCTCCATAACTAATATTCTTCACTACGCCGTTTGCCTGACCTACAACTTTGAGACCTGTCTCTGAGCCTGTTGTTCCGTCTGCATATGAAATCTCAAATATAACGTCGCCATTTGAAAATTTATAATCCCACTCCGTACCCGCTGTACCAGTATAACAGAAATAAAGGGTGGTTCCGTCCGGTGAGAAAGCAACTTTCCAGGAATCTGCTAAACCAGAAGCCGTTCTTGCCGTTACCTCTTCCCAATCGGACAAATCACCGTCAATTGAGATATTGCCATTGACTACCTGTGCGCCATCCAAAGAAAATGCCTGTAATTCTTCTTTGTCCTGTTCCTCAGAATCCTCATCATCTTTCTTTTCAGAATCTTCGTCATCTTCCTTTTCTTCGGAATCCTCTTTGTCCTGTTTCTCAGAATCTTCGTCGCCGTCTTTCTTTTCAGAATCCTCATCCTGCTGCTGGGAATCCTGACCGTCCTCTGTATCATTATTCTCTGTACCCGGATTTTCCTGAGGCTGATTTGTCTCGCCTGGTTCCGCAGTATCGTTGTTCTCTGTACCTGGATTTTCCTGAGGCTGATTTGTCTCGCCTGGCTCCGTAGTACCGCTGTTCTCTGTACCTGGATTCTCCTGAGGCTGATTTGTCTCATTTGGCGCCTCTGCAGGCTGATTCTCAGTTCCTCCATTTTCTGCCGGTGCCGGCTGTTGTTCTGATGGCGGCTGCTGTTGCTCGGGTGTCGGCTGTTGCTCGGGTGTCGGCTGTTGTTCTGGAGCTGTCTGCTGTTCAGGTGTTGTTTTTCCTCCAGCAGTATCACCAGCCTCTGTCTGCTGTCCCGGATTCGTATTGTTTACTTCCGCCGCCGTTACCGGCAGCCCAGACATCAAAAGTGACACTGACATTAATCCTGCCATAGCTCCTTTGAAAATCTTCCTGGCTTTCATAAAAAATCCTCCCTTGATAAAATGAATCCATGTTAAAATGTTTCTTCTGCAATCGCATAAATCCGCAAAGGCGTTTCACTAATCTCAAAACGGGCAAAAATCCAATGCTGCTTCTCTAATGCCTCTCTCACCTTTAAATAAAACACCTCGCCTAAATTCTCAATACTGGTATTCCCTTCAAATTCAGGAAAATCATTCAAATACTGGTATTGATAAGGGCTGAACACCTGCTCCAAAATTGAATCCATACTGGCAAATTCCATAAAATTCTCTGTTTTCTGCCGGGCCACAATCTCAATTTCAATTAAATGCTGATGTTTGTTCTCCACTTTCCCGTCAAAACTATGCTGCATACATAAACGATACTTTAAACGATGGTATTTCATCTTACCCTACCTGCCTATGCTTCCAATATAGCATCTCCAATCACAACGCCCACTCCATATTGAAAAATACTACATCTATTATGCTTTCTATAATATAGTATTCATTATAGCACACATATCTTCTATCTTTCAATCCCAATATCCCCTAATTATGGTTGATTTTTGCACATTATCCATATTTTTCTGTCATTTTCAGATAAATGTACAAAAAAATTTTCTCTCCCTTGTTAAACCTTGCAGTGTGGTTATTTTATCATATAAGAAATCCGGAAAAATTTTCTATATGACAAGAAAGAATCCTGCTTTGCAGGATTCTCCGACTACGGCGGGTCGCTTCTGCGATATTATTCTTCCCGCCGCAGTGCGAGACGATTTTTTATTCTATAGGAAATCCAAAGGAATTTCCTATAGAATAAAAAAGACCAATTACCTGCCGGTAATTGGTCCTTAAAAATTTAATCTGTAACGTAAGGCATCAGAGAGATATGTCTTGCTCTCTTGATAGCAACAGTCAGAGCTCTCTGATGTTTTGCGCAGTTTCCGGTAATTCTTCTGGGAAGAATCTTGCCTCTCTCAGAGATGTATCTCTTTAATTTATTGGTATCTTTATAATCAATTACATTATCTTTTCCACAGAATACACAGACTTTCTTTCTTCTGCGCATTCCGCCTCTTCTCTTCATGGGAGAATCGCTTCTTTCGGTTTTGTTGTAAGCCATTTTCTTTACCTCCTGTTCTAATTAAAGGGCAGCTCCTCGTCAATTCCATCAGGAATATTCATAAATCCATCCCCTACTGCAGCGCTGGGTGCAGGTCTTGCGGCCGGCTGATATCCTCCTGCCTGGCTTTCACTTGCAGCTTTGCTCTCTGCAAATTCCTGCTCTTCCACCACCACATCTGTGGTATAGACTTTCTGGCCTTCCTGATTGGTGTAGCTTCCTGTCTGAATCCTTCCGGTTATGGCAATCTTCATTCCTTTGCGAAAGTACTTCTCTGCAAATTCTCCGCTTCTTCCAAATGCAACGCAGTTGATAAAATCTGCGCTCTGCTGGTCATTGTCGCGTTTGAATCTCCTGTCCACTGCCAATGTATATCTTGCCACTGCCGTTGCCTGTTCGCCTTGGGAATAACGGACTTCCGGGTCTCTGGTCAGCCTGCCCATTAATATAACCTTATTCATCTAATCTCCTCTTTCTATTATGCCTCATCTTGTCTAACGCATAAGAAACGAAGTACATTGTCCATAATCCGAATTCGTTTTTCAACTTCTGCCGGACAATCTGCCTCTGCATCGAACTGAATGAAGTAATAGAAACCTTCACGCATCTTCTGAATCTCGTAAGCTAATCTCTTCTTACCCCATTCATCTACGTTGGTTACAGTGCCGCCGAAACGGGCAATATATTCTTTTGCCTTCTCTACAACTGCGGCTCTCTCTTCATCCTCGATTTTTGCATTAACAACAAGTGCTAATTCATATTTGTTCATGCTCATCGTACCTCCTTTTGGTCT
>JAAWLS010000039.1 GCA_022798035.1 Lachnospiraceae bacterium
CAATTGTGCTCGGCGCGTCAAAGTGTGCAATCCCCTCAAGATTGAGGGGTAGGGGAGTTGATGTGGGCTTGCCCACTTTGTTCTATAGAAAATTCCACAAACGGAATGATTTGTTTCGCAAAAAGATTTAGAAAAGCGCTTTTGCAAAAGATGCAGCCACAATGTGGCACGGTATGTCAATGATGATATGCCGTATAAATAATACCCTTGTGAAAAGCAACGAGAGAAAAGGAGAAAAAGAATGAAAAAGAAATTCATGGTTACATTGTTAATCAGTACTATGATTTGTTCCCTGGCCCTGACAGGCTGTTCCAAAGAAACGTCAGGGACGGCTGGAAATGCAGAACAGGAAGAAAGCAGGAAATCTTCAGAGGGCGGCAAGACTGACTCAGAACAGAAAGAGGGAAACAAAGAGAACTTAAAAGCAGGAGAAACAGACAGTGATAAGGCAGCAGCCGATGAGGCTGCCGCGCTGATTGATGCCATTTATGTACAGAAGAGAACCGAGAATACCGACGCTCAGTGCACAGCGGCGAAGGAGAAATGGGATTCCTTGACAGATGAGCAGAAAGCATTGGTGGAAGGAGAATATGCCGACCCCGACTACTTTGGCAGAGATACGGGAGACGCCTCTAAGGATGACCCCAGAAATCAGGATGAGATTGGGGAAAATGAAATTCTGGCAGTCAGCTTCGGCACTTCTTTTAATGACAGCCGTGTTGCGGATATCAAAGGAATTGAGGATGCCCTGCAGGAGGCAAATCCAGACTGGTCTGTGAGAAGGGCTTTTACGTCGCAGATTATTATTAACCATGTACAGGCTCGTGACGGAGAAGTCATTGACAATGTGGAACAGGCTTTGGAGCGTGCATTGGCAAATGGAGTGAAAAATTTAGTAGTACAGCCCACCCACCTGATGCATGGGGCAGAGTATGATGAATTGATGGAAGCAGTGGAATCCTGCCGGGACAAGTTTGAAACGGTAAAAGTGGCAGAACCGCTTCTGGGTGAAATCGGACAGGATGCTTCTGCAATCAATGCAGATAAAGAAGCAGTCGCAAAGGCACTCACAGAGGCAGCAGTACAGGATGCCGGATATGACAATTTGGATGGAGCCAAGGCAGACGGCGCAGCATTCGTATTTCTGGGCCATGGAACCTCCCACACGGCGAAAGTGTCTTACAGCCAGATGCAGTCTCAGGTGGAAGCGCTTGGGTATGAAAATGTGTTTATCGGCACGGTAGAGGGAGAACCAGAGGAAACTGCCTGTGAGGCGGTGATAGATGCGGTAAAACAGGCAGGTTACAAAAAAGTAATTCTGCGTCCGCTGATGGTGGTAGCAGGAGACCATGCCAACAATGATATGGCAGGAGAAGATGAAGATTCCTGGATTAACATGTTCAAGGCTTCTGGCAGCTTTGACAGTGTGGACGCACAGATTACAGGTCTTGGCTCCATTGAGAATATTCAGAAACTCTATGTGGAGCATACGGCATCGGTGATGAAGAGTGAAGGAAATTAAAATATAAGGTTAGGAACAGTGAGACAAATTAAAATATAAGGTTAGGAATAGTGAGGCAGAGAATTAAAATGAAAAAAAATATGGGAATTACAGTTTTCCTCCTTTCTGTCCTGCTGATTAGCGGATGCGGAGATAACAGCGTACAGCAAAAAAATACGGACACTTTATCAAAGAATACGGACACATCTCAGGAAGTTTCGGTGCAGTCCGAAGCAGAGGAGCTCCCTGACGGGACATACCTTGCAGAGTTTAAGACAGACAGCGGAATGTTCCATGTGAGCGAGGCCTGTGACGGCAAAGGAACGTTGACAGTAGAGAATGGAAAAATGACAATCCATATCTCTCTTGCCTCTAAGAATATTGTAAATCTTTATCCTGGGCTTGCTGAAGATGCCAGAAAAGAGGGGGCAGAGCTGTTGATGCCCACAGAAGATACGGTTACATACAGCGACGGCATGACGGAGGAAGTCTATGGATTTGATGTGCCAGTTCCTGCATTGGGAACAGAGTTTGATTTGGCTTTGATTGGCACAAAGGGAAAGTGGTACGACCACAAAGCGTCTGTTTCCAATCCGGTTCCAACAGAGGAGAAGGGCCAAAGCAAAGATTCAGATACAGATAAGACACAGGGGAAGGATTCAGCTTCTTCAGGGGACAAAGTCCAAAATATAGACGCTTTGGAGGATGGTACCTATACAGTGGAAGTCACCTTTGAGGGTGGAAGCGGAAAGGCAGAGGTTTTGTCGCCCGCAGCGGTCACAGTAGCGGATGGAAAAATGACGGCAGCAGTGCAGTGGAGCAGTCCGAATTATGACTATATGATAGTGGATGAGGAAAAATATCTTCCGGTGAGTACAGACGGCGGTTCTGTGTTTGAATTTCCCATTTCAGGGATGGACAAGCCGATTGATATCATCGGTGATACTGTGGCTATGAGCAAGCCCCATGAAGTGGAGTACACGCTGACATTTCATTCAGATACGATAAAGAAAAAATAAAAATTTGCGGTAACTATTCAGAACCCTCCGGAAAGAGCAATTCAGAACGTTCCAATTTATTTGAAAAGGAATGTGTTGTTATTTCCAGGGAGGTAATAATCCCCTCAGCCACAGACATGACAGCTTTGCCGTCATGTCTGTGGCTTGGGGTTCTGAATAGTTACAATTTGCGGAGATAAAATGAGAGGAAAAAAGAAGTTAATCTTACTGCTTTTGGCAGGAACACTGTGTTTGTCTGGCTGCAGCGGCCGTTCTTCTGCCGTCAAGACAGATACAGCAGGGAAAACAGAGACAAATTTAGGAAAAGGCGCAGAGGCAGAGATGAAGTCACAATTAGTTCTCCAAGAGAGCATGGAGCTGCGCTATGCCAAAAATTTCACTGTAGATTACTACGAGGGCGGCTATACGCTGCTGAGTACCACCATGGACGGAGGACAGTTTCTGATTGTACCGGAAGGAAAAGAAGTACCGGAAAATATGGAGGAAATAATTGGGAGTACACAGAATCAGAACAAGAAACTTGTGGTGCTGAAACGTCCAATCAAAAATATTTATCTGGTGGCGTCTTCAGTGATGGATATGTTCTGTGCACTGGAGGGAATAGATGCAATTACTTTTTCCGGGCAGAAAGAGGATGGCTGGTATATTGAAGAGGCCAGGGAAGCCATGAAAAGGGGTGATATTCTCTACGCCGGCAAATACAACAGGCCGGACTATGAACTGCTTGTCTCCAACCACTGTGCCCTTGCCATAGAAAACATGATGATTTCCCATGCTCCTGAAGTGGTGGAAAAATTAGAAGATTTCAACATTCCAGCTATGACGGACTATTCCAGCTATGAGTCTCACCCTCTCGGCAGAGTGGAATGGGTGAAATTTTACGGCGCACTGCTGGGAAAAGAAGAGGAAGCAGAAAAAATATTTGCGGAGCAGATGGAAATTTTGGAGCGGGTAAATGCAGGCGAGAAAACAGATAAGACAGTAGCTTTCTTTTTTATCACATCCAACGGTCTGGTACAGGTACGCCAGTCATCAGACTATGTTCCCAAGATGATAGAGCTTGCAGGGGGCAAATATGTATTTGAAAATTTAGGAGACCCAGAGGTAAGGCGTTCCACTATGAATATGCAGGTAGAAGAATTTTACGCTGGCGCGAAAGACGCGGATTATCTGATTTACAACAGTTCTATAGACGGCGGGGTGTCCAGTGTAAAAGAACTTGTGGATAAATGTGAGCTGCTGGCAGACTTCAAAGCTGTGAAGGAAGGAAATGTTTTTTGCACCGCGAACGACATGTACCAGCAGTCCCTTTCCATTGGCTATCTGCTGGAAGATATCCATGGGATGCTTCAGGGAGAAAAAGAAGAGATGCATTATTTGTTCCGTTTGAACGACGAAGGAGAATAATATTGTGACTGGTGAATACAAAAACAGAAAACACAGATATCTTATGGTGCTTATTTTTCTCGGGGTTGGCGCGCTGTTTTTTTTTGTTCTGAATATTTGTATCGGAAGCGTCAGAATTTCCCTGTCGGAACTGCTGGGCGTAGAGACGAATGGAACAATTGCAAAAATCCTGTGGGATATCCGGCTTCCCAGGGCGGCGGCAGTTTTTATCCTGGGAGGGGCGCTCTCCCTTGCGGGGTATCTGCTGCAGACCTTTTTTAACAATCCGATTGCAGGCCCCTTTGTGCTGGGTATTTCTTCCGGCGCCAAAATGGTGGTAGCTCTTGTAATGGTTTTTTTGATGGGAAGAGGCGTTGGAGTGTCATCGGCCGCCATGATTTTTGCCGCATTTATCGGAGCAATGATATCCATGGGGTTTGTGCTGCTGGTATCCCGCAAAATCAACAATATGTCCATGCTGGTGGTCAGCGGCGTTATGATTGGCTATATCTGCTCTGCTATAACAGAGCTGGTGGTGACATTTGCGGAGGATGCGGATATCGTAAATCTTCACAACTGGTCCAGAGGCAGTTTTTCCGGGATGACATGGGAAAATGTAAAAGTGATGACAGTGGTGGTCTCTGTCACCGTTTTGGCAGTCTTTTTGATGTCAAAACCTCTTGCCGCCTATCAGCTGGGGGAAGGTTATGCAAAAAACATGGGAGTGAATGTCCGCCTTCTGCGGATGTGCATCGTGGTTTTTTCCAGCATTTTATCTGCCTGTATCGTGGCTTTTGCAGGGCCCATTTCCTTTGTTGGAATCGCTGCGCCCCATCTGGTGAAAAAACTTTTAAATACAGTGGAGCCCATTTGGATGATACCTGCCTGTTTTCTGGGAGGAAGCGTCTTCTGTCTGTTTTGCGATTTGCTGGCTAAAACGATGCTTGCCCCTACCGAGCTGAGTATCAGTACGGTAACTGCTATTTTCGGCGCGCCGGTGGTGCTTTGGGTGATGATAAAGAGACGAAAAGAAAGCCATGTATAGTAAGGATAAAGAATATGAAAAACTATTATTTTTCCACAGAAAAGATGTGTGTGGGATATGACGGCAGACCGCTGATAAAAGAAATGGAAATTGCGCTGCCGAAGGGAGAAATCTTAAGCCTGATAGGGCCAAACGGCGCTGGGAAGTCCACGGTCTTAAAGAGCATCGTAGGACAGCTGCAGCTGATTAGCGGAGCTGCGTATCTGGGAAATGATGTGTTAGGAGAAATGAAGCCAAATGAGCTGGCAAAGAAAATGTCGGTGGTATTGACTCAAAAAGTAAAGGCGGAAATGAAAAACTGCCGGGATGTGGTTGCAACGGGCAGATACCCGTATACTGGATGGTTCGGCGTTCTGTCAAAAGACGATGAGCAGATTGTGGATGAGGTGATAGAACTTACCCATATCACAGATATCTGTCAGCAGGAGTTTGACAAAATAAGCGACGGACAGAAACAGCGGGTGATGCTGGCCCGGGCAATCTGCCAGGAGCCGGAGATTATTGTATTGGACGAACCCACTTCTTATCTGGATATCCGGTATAAACTGGATTTTCTGTCTATCTTACAGGAGATGAGGGAAAAGAAGGGGCTTACGGTGATTATGTCTCTGCACGAACTGGATTTGGCAAAGATTGTTTCTGATAAAATACTCTGCCTGAAAGGAGAATATGTGGAAAGGTATGGTACGCCGGAAGAAGTCTTTGAATCTGATTTTATCGAGCGGCTTTTTGAGCTGAAAGAGGGAAGTTTTTTGAAAAATGAAAAACTTCTTGCCTACATTAAACAAATCAGCGGACAGCCTTAATATTTTTATGAATGGAGGAAACTATGGCAAAAGTGATTATGATTCAGGGGACGATGTCCGGAGCGGGAAAGAGTCTTCTGGTGGCGGGGCTTTGCAGAGTTATGAAGCGGGACGGCTATCGGGTGGCTCCCTTTAAGTCCCAGAATATGGCGCTGAACTCTTTTATTACGGAGGAAGGGCTTGAGATGGGAAGAGCCCAGGTCATGCAGGCGGAAGCGGCAGGTATCGCACCCTTAGTCTGTATGAATCCGATTTTACTGAAACCTACGGACCACACCGGTTCCCAGGTGATTGTAAATGGGCAGGTTCTTGGAAATATGAGCGCAAGGGAATATTTTGACTATAAGAAGAGCTTGATACCGGATATAAAAAAGGCCTTCCGCAGACTGGAAGAGCTGGCAGATATCATTGTGGTGGAAGGAGCGGGCAGTCCGGCGGAGATAAATCTGCGGGAAAACTGTATTGTCAATATGGGACTGGCAGAGATGATTGACGCGCCGGTGCTGATTGTAGGAGATATCGACAGGGGCGGCGTGTTTGCCCAGCTTTTTGGGACGCTGATGCTGCTTCAGGAAGAGGAGAAAAAAAGAGTAAAAGGATTTATCATCAACAAATTCCGCGGAGATAAGTCGCTGCTGGAGCCTGGTATTGAAATTTTGGAAGAAAAGGGAGGCATTCCGGTCACGGGAGTGATTCCCTATATGGACATAGATTTGGAGGATGAGGACAGCCTGACGGAGCGGTTTGACAGGAGGCAGAAAGGCAGGATTGACATAGCGGTAGTCAAATATCCCAGAATTTCTAATTTTACGGATTTCAATGTCTTTGAACAGATGAAAGAGGTGTCGGTGCGCTATGTCACCAACACGGTGGAATTAGGCAGTCCGGATATGGTATTTTTGCCTGGCAGCAAAAATACCATGGATGATTTAAACTGGATGCGTCAGAACGGATTGGAGGATGCAGTGAAAAAACTGTCAGAAAAAGTTCCAATCTGCGGCATCTGCGGCGGATATCAGATGATGGGAAGGCAGATTCTGGATGCAGAAGGAGTGGAAGCAGGGGGAAGCATGAAAGGGATGGGACTTCTGCCCATCGCAACAGAGCTGCAGCAGGAAAAAGTGCGATGTCAGGTACGTGGAACTATCAATCGGACAGAAGGTATTTTTGAGGTCCTTTCCGGGCTTGATTTTGAGGGATATGAGATACATATGGGGCAGAGCGTGAGAGAAGATTCTTCCAGCGGGAAGGAGGAAGGAGCGTTTGTAACCGGAAATGATAAAAATGTGTATGGCACGTATGTCCACGGAATTTTTGACAAGGGAGCGATTGCCCAGACTCTTGTGAAATCGCTGGCAGAGAGAAAAGGGGTTGTCCTGGAACATGAAAATTCTATGGACTACAGAGCATACAAGGAAAAACAGTATGATAAACTGGCAGATATTTTGTCGGAATATCTGAATATGGAGGAGATTTATGGAATACTTAGGGAAGCGAATCTCAGAGAATAGCGCAAAAGAGGATTTGGAGCGGCTGACTGTGGATGCACCGGACCGCGAAATCTATCGGAAAGTAAAGAAAAATTGGGATGGAATCGCAAAACCGCTGGACGGCATGGGGAAGTTTGAGGAGATTACGGCTCAGATAGGAGCTGTCTTGGGCACAGATGAGATTGATATTTCGAAAAAAGCCGTCATTATCATGTGTGCAGATAATGGAATCGTGGAGGAAGGCATCAGCCAGTCCGGTCAGGAAGTCACTCTCGCGGTGGCAAAGGAGATGGCAAAAGGCATTTCTTCCGTAGGGAAAATGGCGGCCTTTGCGGGGGCGGAAACCATCCCCGTGGATATTGGAATCAATCATCCCACACCTGTTTCCGGCGTGCTTGACCGGAAAGTCCGCCTAGGCACCCGAAATTTCAAAAAGGAGCCGGCCATGACAGAGGAGGAGGCCCTCAAAGCAATTTTTACCGGCATTCAGCTGGCGGCAGACTGTAAGGAAAAAGGCTGTCGGATGCTTGCCACAGGGGAGATGGGAATCGGCAATACCACTACAAGCAGCGCGGTTGCGGCAGCTTTGTTAAAGTGCAGTGCGGAGGAAGTGACCGGAAGAGGCGCAGGGCTCTGCGATGAAAAACTGCAGCGCAAGAAGCGGATAATCACAGAGGCAATAGAATCCTATCGCCTTTATGAGGCGGAGCCGCTCACTGTTTTGGCCACAGTGGGAGGACTTGACATCGCAGGGCTGGCAGGCGTCTGTATCGGCGGCGCTCTTTTTCATATTCCAGTGGTGTTAGACGGAGTTATCAGCATGGTGGCAGGGCTGGCGGCAGAGCGTCTTGTTCCGGGAACCATCCAGTATCTGATTCCCTCTCACAAAGGAAAAGAGCCTGCAGTGAAAAAAATGACAGAAACATTGCAGATGGAACCTGTCATTGACGGAAATATGGCTTTGGGAGAAGGCACGGGAGCTGTGATGATGATGTCGCTGCTTGATATGGCAATGTGTGTTTACAGTGGTAAGACTTCTTTTTCCGATATTGAGATAGCACAGTACGAGCGGTTTTAGATAGAAGATTTGGCAATTATCCTAAAATAGGATTCGGGTGTCAAAAGGTGGAATAAAAAATTTATACTGGCAAAAATTGACGATAGATAATTTAAAAAACATCTTTTGACACCCGAATCAAAATAGAGAAGAAAGGTGCGGCTGCGGGAATTATGATGGTATTGATTATTGGCGGAAGCGGAAGCGGAAAATCTGCTTATGCCGAGGAAACGGTAGTTTCTCTTGCGAAAAAGAGTGCTTCTCTGGAAGAAAATATTTTGGAAATGAAAAAGTATTACCTGGCAGCCATGCAGGTGTTTGATGAAGAGGGAAAACGCAGGGTAAAACGCCACAGAGAATTGAGAAGCGGCAAAGGATTTCTCACCATTGAACAGCCCACGGAGATTCACAAAGCTCTGGAACAGATGGAAGAAGGAGACAGAGCTGCTTTGCTTGAGTGCATCTCGAACCTGACGGCAAATGAAATGTTCAAAGAGGGAGAAGCCAGGCCGGAAACACAGACGGCAGAACAGATTGTGGAAGGCGTGAAACTGCTGAAAGAAAATACCACCCACTTGGTGGTGGTAAGCAACAACGTGTTTGAGGACGGCGTGGTTTATGACGAGGCAACTATGGCGTACATCCGCGGGATGGGAATCATCAATCAATCTCTCGCAAAACTTTCCGACCAGGTAGTGGAAGTGGTGGCCGGAATTCCGATTGTTCTCCTATAGAAATTCCTCCGGATTTTCTATAGGAGAAAAGAATCATATCGTACTGCGGCGGAAGGGAAATATGTCGCAGAAGCGACCCGACGCAGGCGGAGAATCCTACTTCGCAGGATTCTTTTTCAAAGCGGAATTTCTAAGTTAGATTTGAACGGAAGGAGACAAATATGCAGCTCATCAAATCTTTTTTCATTGCATTTTCCATGTATTCTAAGATTCCGGTTCCTCAGTTTCCATGGGAAGAGGAAGATATGAAATATGTCTTTTGTTTCTTTCCCTGGATTGGAGCCCTGATTGGAGGCTGCATTTATTTCTGGAATGTGCTCTGCGATATGTATCACATAGGCATTTTGTGCCGTACTGCCGTAGATATTGCGATTCCCCTTTTCATTACGGGAGGAATTCACTTGGATGGTTTTATGGACACCATGGATGCTTTGCACTCCTACGGCTCCAGGGAGAAGAAGTTAGAAATCTTAAAAGATTCTCATATCGGAGCTTTTGCTGTGATTATGCTTGTGAGCTACGGGGCTTTGTTCTTGGGAGCGTTTTCTGAGATAAGAGGGGGAGCGCTTTTGAAAATTGTGTGCGGCGGCTTCTTTCTCTCCCGCTGTCTTAGCGGAATCAGTGTGGTTTCCTTTCCGCTGGCGAAAGAGGAGGGAATGCTGTATCAGTTTGCGGACAGTTCTCATAAGAACATTGTGAAAGGTTCCTTGTATCTGCAGAGCGCTGCCTGTGTTGGATGGATGCTTTTCTGTTCTGTTCCCGCAGGGATGGCGGTGACGGCGGCGGCTTTGCTCCTGCTTGCTTTCTACTATTACCGCAGTAAAAAAGAATTTGGCGGAGTCACCGGAGATACCTCAGGATATTTCTCTGTGCTCTGTGAGGGGTGCGTGGTGGTGACGGCGGCTTTTGTACAAATGCTTTTATAGAAAAATGGTAACTATTCAGAACCCCAAGCCACAAACATGCCAGCAAAGCTGTCATACGCCTCTAACGAGGCTTTTGTCTGTGGCTTAGGGGATTATCACCTCCCTGGGAATGGCAATTCATTCCTTTTCAAATAAATTTGAACGTTCTGAATTGCTATTTCCAGAGGGTTCTGAATAGTTACGAAAAATGGAGACAATTGGAAAATGAAATTAGTGATAGGCGGATATGCACAGGGAAAATTAGATTATGTATTGGCAAAATACCACTTGCCGGAAACCGCAGTCTGGGATGGGGCCTGGCCGGACGGCGGCTGTCCTTTGGATGAGGCAGTGGTTATCAACCATTTTCATCAGTGGGTGAAAAGGCGGATGTCAGAGGGAGGATGCCCGGAGAAGGAAGTACGGTTATTCCTGGAAACTTACGGGAACTGTATTATTATCAGTGACGAGGTTGGAAATGGAATTGTGCCCATAGAACCATTGGAGAGAGAATACCGGGAGCGTGTGGGAAGGATTCTCATTGATTTGGCGAAAGAGGCAGAGGAGGTGGAACGAGTCCTATGCGGAATCGGACAGAAAATCAAGTGAGACTTGCCCTTATCCGCCATGGGGAGACCAAGGCCAACAGTCAGAAGAGGTATCTGGGGAAAACGGATGAATCACTTTCCCAAAAGGGTATTGAGAAACTGCTGTCTTATAGGGAACAGAATTGTTACCCAAAAGTGAACTGTCTGTTTGCCAGTCCCATGAAGCGATGTATTGAGACAGCCGAAATTCTTTATCCCAGTATGTGTCCCACCGTGGTTTGTGAGTGGGAGGAAATTGATTTCGGCCAGTTTGAATTTAAAAATTATGAAGAGCTAAAGGATGATGCAGGGTATCAGGCGTGGCTTGACAGCGGGTGCACTCTGGCTTTTCCGGGAGGAGAGAGCAGAGAAGATTTTATTCTGCGGTGTGAACAGGGATTAAGGAAGATGTGTGATAAATTGCAGGAAATGGCAAAGCAGAATGCAGACGGCGCTCTGCAGGCGGCGGTTGTGGTTCACGGCGGAACCATCATGGCCCTTCTTTCTGCTTTTGGGGGAAAAGAATATTTTGACTGCCAGCCTGCGAACGGCAGAGGGTATCTGTGCAGAATGAACTGGGAGAGGGAAGAGAAAACGAAGATTCAAATTGAGGTAGAGAAAGAGATATGAGATACCATATGACAGCTTTTTTCTTGGGTTTTTTGATGGATTTGCTGCTGGGAGACCCCTGCTGGCTGCCTCATCCAATCCGGTTAATCGGAACATTAATCGCAGGAGCAGAGAAAAAAATACGCTGCTTTGGAAAAGATAAGGCGGAAGAAAAAAAATGCAGGACAGAGCTCTGGCAGGGAGCGGGACTGGTGGTTCTGGTGCTTGTCAGCGTTGTACTTGTGACATCTCTGCTTTTACTGGGGGCATATTGGCTGCATCCTTATCTGGGGCTGGCGGCAGAGACTGTGATGACGTATCAGATTCTGGCGGTAAAATGTCTGAAAAATGAGAGTATGAAAGTGCATAAGTGTCTGGAAGCCGGCGATTTACAGCAGGCAAGACAGGCCGTTTCTATGATTGTGGGAAGGGACACAGAATGTCTGGATGAGGAAGGGGTTGCAAAAGCGGCAGTTGAGACGGTGGCGGAGAACACTTCAGACGGCGTGATTGCTCCCATGCTGTATCTGGCCCTTGGGGGCCCGATTCTCGGCTTTTTCTACAAGGCGGTGAATACCATGGACTCCATGGTGGGATATAAAAATGAGAGATATCTGTATTTTGGCCGGGCGGCGGCCAAGCTGGATGATGTGTTGAATTTTATTCCGGCGAGAATCAGCGCAGGTCTCATGATTGCCAGCTCTGCTTTGGCAGGCAGCAGCTTTTCCGCCAGAAACGCCTTTCAGATATACAGAAGAGACAGCAGAAAACATGCAAGTCCCAATTCGGCCCAGACGGAATCTGTGTGCGCCGGGGCCATGGGAGTCCAGCTGGCCGGAAACGCCTGCTATTTTGGGAGAATCGTGGAAAAACCTTATATCGGAGATGAACTGCGCAGTGTGGAATACGAAGATATCAGGCGGGCCAACCGACTGCTGTATGCCACGGCGTGGATGTGTGAAATTTTGTGTCTGGCGGTGATGCTGCTTTTTCTTATCTTATAAGAAAAACCTTGTTACCCTAACGCGTGAAAGTTCTTCCTATAAGACAAAAATAATATGCGCACTCGCACAAGAAGAAAATATTGCTTCGCAATTGTGCTCGGCGCGTCAAAGTGTGCAATCCCCTCAAGATTG
>JAAWLS010000040.1 GCA_022798035.1 Lachnospiraceae bacterium
TTGGCGGCGGCGTTTGGTTTATTGGAGACGATGGCCATTTTATAGCCGGATGCGGCAGCGTCCTTTAAAAATTCCAGTATGCCGGGATAAGGTTTTGTGAAATCTTTTTTGTGAATGGTGTAATGTTCATGGAAATCTTTCAGACAGTCGTCGAATTTG
Source organism: Lachnospiraceae bacterium (assembly GCA_022798035.1). GTDB lineage: Bacteria > Bacillota > Clostridia > Lachnospirales > Lachnospiraceae > Petralouisia. Next base: position 160 of record JAAWLS010000040.1, read on the forward strand.
GAGAAAGCGCGTCCTTCTGGAATTGCTTTCTCCAGCAGAACGCCTATGCCGTTTCCAACCATTTGCTGAACCTGGCTTTCCGAGTGGATTGGAAAGCCATAGCGCTCCATAACATAGTTTACACTGTTGGCTAAATCAGTGAGAGAATTCAGTAACGTTCCATCTAAATCAAAGATAATGGTATCAATTTTATTTGACATAATGGGCTCCTTTCAAAATTCATGGTCTTCTATAGGGATTAGGCGTTAAAAAGGCACACGGTATCCATTCTATAGCATATATTGGCCTACAGACGAAGCTGCAGAAAAAATATATGGCAGTGCGCACAGCAGCGAAGGCGTTTTTGATATCCTAATCTTGTATTTCATTAAATTGTATACCTCAGAAGGCAAATCTGCAAGAGGGAAAGTTTTATCTTTAAAATGTCTGCTTTTGTTGAAAATTTGGGCTTTTATGTTTTGCAATTTCACAATAGCAAAACTCAAAGCGGAGGAAGATTGAAAAAAAACTATTTTTTGATTATAATTGTATTATTAACGCGGAAAATTGTTTGAAAATGATGAAGAAAAAGGGTGAGAGAATCTTCCGATGCTTTCACGAACTATCTGTTTGTGCCAAAACGCACAGAGTGGAGGAAATTATGTGGGAAAAAATATGGAACCAAGAGAAAATTGCATATGGAGGAGATTACAATCCGGAACAGTGGCCGGAGGAGACCTGGGAGGAGGATATGCGCCTGCTGAAATTAGCGCATATTGATACGCTGACCTTAAACGTATTTTCCTGGGCTGCGCTGCAGCCTTCGGAAGAAGAATATTCTTTTGAAAAATTAGATAAAATTATGAAACTTGCAAAAGACCATGGAATGAAAGTCTGCCTTGCCACCAGCACAGGGGCCCATCCAGCCTGGATGGCGAGAAAATATCCGGAAATTCTGCGGACAGATATTCATGGAATCAAACGGAAATTCGGTGCGCGCCATAATTCCTGCCCAAACAGTTTGGTATACCGCAAATATTCTGTGAAGCTGGCGGAAAAATTAGCAGAGCGTTATCAGGATTTTGATAATATTGCGGCGTGGCACATTTCCAATGAGTACGGCGGAGAATGTTATTGTGAGAACTGTGAAAAAGCTTTCCGGATATGGCTGAAGAATAGGTATCATACGTTGGAAGAGCTGAACCGGGCCTGGAACACTTCTTTCTGGGGACACACCTTTTATGACTGGGAGGAGATTGTACTGCCGGATTTGCGCAGTGAGCATATGAGCGAGGAAGAGACGGCGGCTCAGGGAATCAGCCTGGATTACCGGCGATTCAATTCAGACAGCATTTTAGAGTGTTTCCGTTTGGAGTATGAGGCGGTGAAGAAATACACGCCGGAAATTCCGGTGACTACGAACCTTATGGGTGCATACAAGCCTCTGGACTATCAGAAATGGGGAAAATATATGGACTTTGTCTCATGGGACAATTATCCTTCCAATGAGGATTCTGCCAGCCAGATTGCATTTCATCACGATTTGATGCGCGGTGTGGGGGACGGCAGGCCCTTTGTGCTGATGGAGCAGACCCCCAGCCAGCAGAACTGGCAGCCTTTCAATGCATTGAAACGTCCGGGGGTTATGCGGCTGTGGAGTTACCAGGCGGTTGCCCATGGTTCGGATGCCGTGATGTTTTTCCAGATGAAACGGAGTGTCGGCTCCTGTGAAAAATACCACGGAGCGGTGATTGACCATGCAGGCCATGAGCACACCAGAGTGTTTCGGGAAGTGGCAGAGCTTGGAGCGGAGTTAGAACAGATAGGCCGAGAAATTTTAGGCTCTGTATCTGCCGCCGAGACGGCCATTATGTTTGATTGGGAAAACTGGTGGGCTATCGAGTATTCCGCCGGGCCCAGTGTCAGTCTGAAATACAAGGATGAGGTGTTGAAATACTATGAGGCGCTTCACAGTCAGAATATTCCGGTGGATGTGATTGGAGAGGGAGATGATTTGTCCCGCTATAAACTAGTGATTGCACCCATTCTCTACATGACAAAGCCGGGCGTGGACGAGAGAATCCGGGCCTTTGTAAGCCAAGGCGGAACGTTTGTCACCACTTATTTCAGCGGCTATGTGGATGAAAATGATTTGGTTGTGATTGGAGGTTATCCAGGGAGACTGCGGGATATTCTGGGAATCTGGGTGGAAGAGATTGACGCGCTTCCTGAGCACAAGAAAAACGAATTTATTTACGGCGGACAAACATTTGAAGCGGGACTTGTCTGCGATATTATGCATTTGGAAGGGGCCGAGGCCCTGGCAGAATATCAGGAAGACTTTTATGCCAAAACTCCTGTGGTGACAAGGAACTGTTTTGGGACAGGGAGCGCATATTATGTGGGAACCCGGTCAGAGAAAGGATTTTACCAAAAGCTGCTTGCAGATATCTGCAGTCAGAGCCAGATTATGCCTGCGGCAAAAGTGCCGGAGGGAATCGAGGCGGTCAAAAGAGTACGGGAAAGAGAAACGTATCTGTTTCTTTTGAACCACACAGAGGAGGAGAAAGAAATTCTTCTGTCGGAGCATGGAACAGACTTGATAGCACAAAAGACATATCAACCAGGAGAAAATTTAACGCTTCCTCCAAAGGGAACTGCTATTTTGCGTCATAGAAAATCTGTTGAAAAGTAAGGAGAAAATAGAATGAATTGTTTGGGAAATGTATTGTGGATGATTTTTGGAGGACTGCTCAGCGGATTGAGCTGGATGCTGGCGGGGTGCCTGTGGTGCATCACAATTGTGGGGATTCCGGTAGGCGTACAGTGCTTTAAATTTGCCGGACTGAGTCTGTGTCCTTTTGGCAGGGAGGTGCACTATGGCGGCGGCGCTGTCTCCACCCTTGTAAATATTATCTGGCTGCTTATTTCAGGAATTCCAATGGCAGTGGAATTTGCACTGATTGGCTGCCTATTGTGTGCGACTGTAATCGGGATTCCTTTTGGCCTGCAGATGTTTAAGCTGGCGAAACTGGCGCTGATGCCTTTTGGCGCTTCAGTAGAGTAAAAGTAGAAGGGAGGAATTTCCAATGATTTTGCTGAAAGCAAACAGTGAACTAAAAAATGTATTTGGCCGGATGATAAAGGCTATGGGGGAGAATGTGACGTGGACCGGAAATTTTGTGGTGCTGAATAATTTTCTGATTTTGGCCGGAAATGTCAGGTCGCTGATTTTCAGTTTTGACAATCGAAAAGTGATTACCAATGTTATTGAACTGCCGGACAAAGAGGAAGATATGGAGCCGGTGGAGGACAATGAGATTTTGTCGAACGTGCTGAACATGACGTTGTATGCCTTTGGAAAATGGGGGACGATTAAGGGGCTGAAAGTGGAACAGGACTATCGGCAGCTGAACGGATTGTTTTATGCTATTTTAAAAGATATCAAAGTGACGCCGGGATTTCGGGATGATAATTTCCGTTTCTACAAAGATAATATTCAGATGACTTATGAAGAAGTGGTACAGCTGGCCATGGAAGAGGGCAGGCGCAAGGCAGACGAGTGGAAGAAAGAGGAGAAAGAACAGGAAGAGCTAGAAGAGAAAGGCCTGGGTCTGTGGCATAAAATCCGGTGGACGATGGAGAAAGCCACATTTGCCAAAGAGGGAATCACAGATAATGAGCGCAAATCCTCTCGTCTTGGAAATAATTTTTATGTTACAGGATATCGGTGTCCGGGCTGCGGAAGGAAATTGTATATGGCAGTTTACCCCCAGGGAAAGGAATTTCTTGTAGAGACAGAGGAAGGCAGAGTGTATCTGGCCAGAAGCTACACCTGCAGTAACTGTAATCTCTTTTACACGCCGAGACCTGGAAAGCTGCTGCGGGAAGGTGACAGCTATACCATGAAATTCGGCGGCGACAGGAATGCCTACGAGGATTATCAGGAATTGCTGGGCAGCCAGGCAGAGCGGACTTCCAACTGTAATTTTAATGAGTTTGAGTCTCAGCGGGGCAGACATGCGGTACCAGCCATTGAGGAAGCCTGTGCCGATTTAGAAAATATGACAGTGGATGAGCTTCATGATTTGGAAGAGAAAATAGACGACGGATTTTTCCCGCCTATGAAAGCTGAGCCCTACCGAGAGAGAATAGAAGAACTACTGCAGGGAATGCAGAGAGCAAAAGGCGATACAAGACAACAGGAGAAAGAGGCGGAGATTTCAGAAAAACCAGAGGTGGAAACTTCTTTAAAAGAAGAAAAACCAGAAAGTAAAAACCAGAAAACTGTCAGTCAGACGAAAGAAAAACAGGCAGAGAATGTAGCAAATCAGGAGATAAAAACAAAATCAACAGGAAAAGATGAGGTCGTTCAGGAGAAGAAGGAGAGAAAAGAGAAAGGCAGATTCAACAGTTCCGGAAAACGTTCCGGGAAACAGAAACCGGAACAGAAGAGTAGTTCACAAGAGTTGACAGGCAAAGAGAAATATGAAGCCCACATGAAGGTTTTAGAGCGTATGTCGCCGGAACAGCTCAAAGGGCTGAGAGAGCAGATTCAGTCGGATGAGCATTTGGAGTGGATGGAAAAAGAGAAGTACACCAGACAGATTAAACAGGCCGTTGCCAAAAAAGAGGAGGAAGAGGCCCGGCAGAAAGCGGAGAAATGCAAGGACAAACCATATGGGGTGCTGAAACGGGTGATGGAAGAAATTTCTCAGTCAGAGTGTCCGGAAACGTCCAAAAAAGAGCTTTTAGATTCTCTGCAGAAGCTGAAGCAGAAACGGGGAAAAGAGGAGGCAGAGCAGCTGATTGCGAAGATACCGGAGAACATGAACCGCAGTCAGTACCGCACGTTCCGGGAAAAATTTGACCGATATCAGGATATTGATATTTCCGCTTATCAGGAAGTGCTGGAAAGCAAACGGAGGCTGGCAGAGAAACGGGAAATTGCCGGTATGCTGAAGCGGGCGGAGAGAGCAGACCGGAATGGACTGGTGCGGATGATGAATCAACTGAAGGAGGAAGGATTTTTAGAAAGCCAGGCGGCGCCTGCCATGGAGAAAATTGAGAGTAAAATCAGAGCTCTGGATGAGAAAGCCATCGACAAAATCTGTCCTAACATTATGGGAATGAGTTTTGACGAGGCGGCGGAGGCTTATGAAAAAATTGAAGGGGGAGCTTTCCTTCCGGAATTAAAAACAGATACGCTGGAGATGATAGACAAGCGTCTCACCAAGCTGAAAATGGATGAATGTGAACTTCTGGTAGAAAAACTGAAAGATGCCCTAAAGGGAAAGATTAAGGAGACAGACAGAATTCATTTCTACGAAGCTCGTAAAATAATGCGGGGGGACTGGGAACCCAGGGAAGCAGAACTGGCGGCGAGAGCTTTAAATACATATGCCGGGGAGCGGGAGCGCTATGAGTTTCCTATTTTGATTTGTGATTCTTCCAGTCGAAAAAATGGAAAGGAAGGATTTATTCTGACACCGGATAACATTTTCTACAACAGCACTTTCAGCAGTGAGAAAATTCCGGTTCGGTCTGTGGTGAGCCTGGAAGGGAACACAGGGCTTTTGAACCGGGGAATCTGTGTGAACCGGAGCAGAGGAACAAGGACCAAGATTCCGGGCGGAATTCCAGCAAAGGAGCTGAAAGTATTTGCCGGAATCCTGGATGGATTTGTATCATATCTTCAGGAGAAACCAGAATCCAGAAGTATTGCATATCTGGCGAAAGAAAAACATGAGGTGAAATGCTGTTATCGCTGCGGATATACTTACCGGGGAGGAAATATCTGTCCCAAGTGCGGCAATCAGGAGAATCACTGATAGAATTTTTCAGGATGAAAGTGCGGACAGAGGGGTATCAGATTAGGATAGGAGAAAAGGGAGTATGTCCATGAAAAATAAAGCAAAACGATGGTTTTGTCCGTATTAATTTGTAAAGACGGCACAGCAGGAAAATGCGTTTCTACTGTGCCATTTTTGCTTGTTTTTGCGGTAATTTGGGAAGAATGGTATTCTTGACAAAGAAAATATTAAGGAATACAATAATTTTAGTGACCAAAGAGGAAGATTGCCATTCATTTATCATGGTATTGACAAGGAGTTATGTAACATTTTATGCGTGTTTTATTTTTATAAATAGTGTGCGGCCTGAGACATAGAATGTGCGGTATGAAGACAATTTTCAGTTTTTGATTTGCTCACGTAACATCATTCTATCTGAAAATTTCATGATAGAACGCGGGAGGGAAAGATAGTGCTGAAAAAATTAAGCAAGTATCGAATTAAGGAACGATTGGCCCATGCTTTTGTGATTGCGTCTGGGATTCCGGCAGCGGCAGCAGTGATGGCTTTGATTGTTCTAATTGTAGTATCGCAGGTCTATAAAGGAGCCTTGCATGATTATGGTTTTGCTCAGGGGGATGTGGGCAAAGCAATGACTTATTTTGCAGAGACAAGGTCTACACTGAGAGGGTGCATTGGATATGATGATGCAGACATCATTGCAAGTATGCGGGAGGCTCATGACCAGAGTGTAGAGAAATTTACACAGAGTTTTGCAGAGCTGGAAAAGACAATGGTATCAGAGGCCAACAAAAAAATTTATAATAATATTTCCAGCAGACTGCCGGACTATTGGAAGCTTGAAAATGAGATTATGGAATTGGGGGCTACCACAAATCGAGCGGATTGTGAAGCGGCTCAGGAGAGAGCCATCCATGAGCTGGCGCCTTTGTATGATGAAATTAATGATGAGCTGATTTCTGTTATGGATATCAAGGTGGAGCGGGGAAACAGCACTTCCGCTGCTCTGTCAATTGTAAGCGCCATTCTCATTATAGCAATTGGCGCGTGTATTGCTGCGGCATTGTTTTTTTCAATTAACATGGGAAGAAATATGGCGAAAGATATTGCAGGGCCGATGATTCAGCTTGGGGACCGGCTGGAAAATTTTGCAAAGGGAGATTTGTTCAGTCCATTTCCAGCGGCGGAGACGGAGGATGAAGTCTCTGATATGATAAAGGCAGCGAATGACATGGCAGTTTCCCTTGATTTTATTATCTCTGACATGGAGCATATTCTAGGGAAAATGGCAGATTCTGATTATACGGTGAAATCAAAAGACAGTTCTCAATACATAGGGGATTTTAAGCAGTTGTTTGATTCCTCCAAAGAACTGAAAGAGTGTATGGTGCAGACGATGCATTTTATCGAAGAGTCCTCCATACAGGTAACTGCTGGTTCTGGTAATCTGGCAGATACTTCTCTCAGCCTGGCAGAGGGCGCAACGGAGCAGGCCGGTGCAGTGGAAGAGCTTCAGGCTACGATTACAACCATTGCGGAAGCAGCGGAGAAGGCCGCAGACTCTGCGGAAAATGCTTATCAGCAGTCTCAGGAATATGCCGATATGGCCAACAGAAGCAGTGCGGATATCAGAGAAATGGCAGAGGCCATGGAGCGAATCAATGAGGCTTCCGAAAAAATTGGAAATATCATCTCAGAAATTGAAGATATTGCAGCTCAGACAAATCTGCTCTCTCTGAATGCCTCTATTGAAGCTGCGAGAGCGGGAGAAGCAGGACGCGGCTTTGCCGTTGTTGCAGACCAGATTCGGCAGCTTGCAGAGCAGAGCGGCCAGTCTGCTGTGGATACACGGACATTGATAGAAGGAGCTATAGAGGAAGTTAAAAATGGAAATAAAGTGGCGGACCGGGTGGCAGCTTCCATTGAGGTTGTGGTGGAAGGAATCAAAAAGATTGCAGCTTCTTCCAAAGAATTGAGTATTATTTCATCTAGTCAGGCAGAAACCATGCGTGAGGCGGAGGAAGGAGTAAATCAGATTTCAGATGTGATTCAGACGAACGCTGCAGTTGCAGAGGAATCTTCTGCAACCAGCCAGCAATTATCTGCACAGGCAGCCTCACTGGATGCGCTGATTGCCAAATTTACACTTCCCAAAGAAGAATGAACAGACAGTAAGAGACAGCATGCGGACAGTCTCTCATAAAATATAGAAAGGGACTGTTGCAAAACGGCAGGTTCCTACAAGATAGGTACAGATATTACTATAACCGTATCTCGTAGAATCATGGTATTTTGCAGCAGTCCCTTGTGTATACGCAGGTCCAAAAAGATTATTCCGTTCTGAGCCAGTTTCGAAGGGGATTTACTTCCTTTGCCTTGGCGAGAATGTCCTCCTTGTTGTGAATGAGATAATCTGTCAGCTGTTTTAATTCTTCTGGGGTGAAGCCAGAAGATTTTTCTATGCTGCCAGAAGGAACGATGCCTTCTGCAAAGTCTTTGCCCCTCTCAAAAAATACACGGGCGATTTTTTTTCCATCTTTTTGTGAAAGCAGACCAGAATAGGTCATGCGAAGTTCTTGCGGCTGACTCATAATAATCCCTCCTGTCATAACGCAGTATATAACGTTTGTCTTTAGAACTTTCAAAATTTTAAGAAAAATCTGTCGATATTATACCATACTTTACTTTTCCTGAAAAGGAACCATTATGTGATATTTGTGCAAGGGATTGTAAAGGAGAAAAAAATCTTGTAAAATAGTGCTGGTACAGAGAATATTAAGTTATAGGCGGCTAGACTATCTAAAACTTAATTTTCGCTGTAGGAGTTGGGGGCTAAAAAAGAAAGGAATGATTTAGTGATGAAATTAGGAATTATCATGGAGGGCGGCGCCAGCCGGACAATATTCAGCTGCGGCGTCACAGATGCATTTTTGGAAGAAAACATTATGCCGGATTATTTTATCGGTGTTTCTGCCGGGATTGCGTATGGAGTTTCCTATCTGTCTAAACAAAAAGGGAGAAATCTCACCATTGCCAAGAAATATATGAGAGATAAACGGTACATGGGAGTGCGCCATCTCTTAAAAGATAAAAGTTTTTATAATATTCCCTTTGTGTTTGGTGAGGTTCCCAACAAACTGGAGGCTTTTGACTATGAAACTTTTGCAGCCTTTCCCGGTAAGGTGGAGGCATGCGTCACAAATATTCACACAGGAAAAGCGGAGTATCTGGAGGTGCCGAGAAATGACGAGCAGTTTGAAGTATTGGTGGCAAGCTGCGCGCTGCCCATTTTGTTTCAGCCAGTAAAAGTAGGAAAACGCTATTATCTGGATGGCGGGCTTTCAGATTCCATTCCCTATCAGCATGCGATTCAGGAAGGATGCGATAAAAATATTGTGATTCTGACCAGAGAGCGCGGTTATGTGAAAAAAGAGGAACGAGGAGGCAGGATTTCAAGAAAACTCTATAAGAAATATCCCAATATAGCGCAGGATTTAAAAAAACGTCCGGAGGAATACAATGCCTGCGTCAAAGAGTTGATGGAATTGGAACAAAAGGGAGAAATATTTGTGATTGCGCCGGAGACGACCCACGGAGTAGGAAGGACAGAATCCAACCCGGAAAAATTGACGAGACTGTACGAAGAGGGCTATCAGCAGGCGAAAAAGCAGATGGAGGATTTAAAGAAATATCTTGGAAAATAAATACTTTAACGAGGCGTTGTCTAATTTTGCGCGTGATATGGCCAATGGAGGCGCAGTCAGACATTTGGCGGATTTGGGATATACCGCGGCGCAGATTGTGAGAGAAGTGGATTATCCGGTAACGGCGGAACAGGTGGGGAAAATTCTGTGGCAGTATTATCTTCAGCAGGGAATTATCCTGTTGGAGCAGCCTCAGGCAAAGCCTGTGATTGAAAAGGTATCTTATGTCAGAGAACATGGAAAATACGGTTCCGTGCATTTCAGGCGCAAGGTAGAGCAGGTGGAAAATTCCAAACGGGAATATTACCCTTGTGATTTTGGCAAAAAACGTTATCAGAATGAGGCTTTATTTTTAAAAGAGCTGGAGATTCTGCAGGAACGGGACCGGGAATATATTTTAGGACTTCCCTGGCCGCTGCAGAGAGTGTATCACGCGGCAGATGAGCGGATGAGAAGGATTCATAGAAGTCTGCAGCAGATGGAGGAAGTATTATGAAAATATTTCATTTGGCGGATTTACACATCGGGAAACAGCTTCACAGCTATGATTTAAAAGAAAATCAGCGGGCAGTGTTAAGACAGATTGTGGAGCAGGCCGTAGAATACCGGCCGGATGTCATTGTGATTTGCGGTGATATTTTTGACCGGGCCGTTCCTTCTGGGGAAGCTTACGCCGTCTTTGACGAGTTTTTGAGGAATTTAGCAGAGATAGAGATTCCGGTCCTTTTGATTGCCGGAAACCATGACAATGCCAAACGGCTGGGCTATGCCAGCTCTTTTTTAGAACGGCATCAGATTTATATCTCGGTGACGGTTCCAAAGACGCCTCAGGAACATCTGAAAAAAATAGTGTTAAGAGACGAGCAGGGAGAAGTGAATTTCTACCTGCTGCCTTTTTTGAAGCCAGGGTATGTAAGACACTTGTTTGAGGAAGGGGTTATCACAGATTATGAAAGCGCAGTGCGCCAAATTTTAGATAGAGAAGAGATAGACTGGAAGAGCCGCAATGTACTGCTGTCCCATCAGTTTTATACCAATCAGGGACAGCGGCCAGAGACCTGCGATTCAGAACAGCCGGTTCTCACGGTGGGAGGGCTTGATAATGTGGACGTATCTGTAGTGGAGAGATTTGACTATGCGGCATTGGGCCACATTCACGGAGCCCAGATGGTGAAATTTCCTCATATCCGCTATTCTGGAACGCCATTGAAATATTCTGTCAGTGAGGAACATCATAAAAAATCCATCACGGTGGCCACGCTGGGAGCAAAGGGAGAAGAGATTCAGATAGAGCAGATTCCCCTTGTACCTCTGCAGGAAGTTCGAAGAGAACGGGGAACTCTGGAGGAAATTATCGGAAAAGCCAGAGAGGAAACCTGCCACGATTTTATCAGCGTAACGCTGACAGACGAAAAGGAACCTTATCGGCCCAAAGAGCAGTTGGAGGAAGTTTATGATTCTATTTTAGAACTGCGGATTGACAATACCAGAACCAGAAATCTGCTGGAGGCCAGGGAGGAAGGCAGTTTTGAATTCCATCCCATGGAGGCGTTTCGCATGTTTTATCGGGAAATGCAGGGACAAGATATGTGCGGGGAGGAAGAAAAAATTGTCGCCGAGATTTTAGAACAATGGGAGGAGAGATAAGATGAAACCGGTGAGACTTGTGATGTCGGCATTTGGTTCTTATGCGGGAGAAGAAATCATAGATTTTACCAGGCAGAATCAGGGTGTATTCCTGGTTACCGGAGATACGGGGGCAGGAAAAACTACAATATTTGACGCCATTACCTATGCATTGTATGACCAGACCAGCGGAGGGAAAAGGGAAGGGGATATGATGCGCAGTCAGTATGCCAGACCGGAGGTTCCCACCTATGTGGAGTTGAGCTTTATTTATCGAGGAGAGACGTACACCGTTCGGAGAAATCCAAATTACAAGAGAACAAGCAGGCGGAAAAATAAAGAAGGCGGCTATGCGCTTACCACAGAGGCAGCCTCCGTTTCACTGAAAATGCCAAACGGCCAGGAATTTCCAGGGAAAATCAGGGAAATCAATGAGAAAATTGTGGAAATTCTGGGTGTGGGAGCCTCTCAGTTCAAACAGATTGCCATGATTGCCCAGGGGGAATTTTTGAAACTTCTCCTCGCTTCCTCCAAAGAGAGGAAAGAAATATTTGCAAAAATATTTGATACGGATTCCTATGGGTATCTGCAGGTGAAACTGCGGGAAAAAAGCAAAGCTCTTTACGGCAGGCTGGAAGATAACCGTAAACTCTGCAGTCATGAAATTCAAGGGGTTAGATTCCTCTCGGAGAGCAGGTATCGTCCAGAGTGGGAAGAAAGCATTCAGCAGCAGGAGACAAACCCTGAGCAGATTCAGACGAGCCTGCAGCATTTATTGGAAGAGCTTCAGGAAAAAGAGGAGAAAATAAGAAAGAAAGAGACCGAGA
>JAAWLS010000041.1 GCA_022798035.1 Lachnospiraceae bacterium
ACAGAAGAAAACAGAAGAAAACCGCCATTTCTGGCGGCTCTTAAACTCTTACAGCACATACATGATATACCATGTCTTGCCTTCGCGCTCCACAATTCCCCAATCTGCAGCAGGTTTCTTCGCGTCAATCATGGCCTTGTATTCCGCTCTTTCGTCCTCATCAATACCCCATTCATCCATATAGCTGCCAAAATGCCTTTCAAAATCCTCGCCCTCAAAAACGGTCGTTCCGTTCTTCAAGTGCTTTTCCGCCTCTGATTTCGTGCATCCGTCCATCATTAAAATCTCAATATCTGTCATAGTCTTATCCTCCTAAATTTTATTTGATTTATAATATTTAATCTGCTATAATCTTTTTGAATCGGGCGGCCTGTGTGTCTGCCGCCCTTTTCAGTTCCCTTGACCGTTTTAATTGTCTTCGATTCCCTTCTGCGTCCGGTCAATCATCTTTGCAATCAGTTCTTCGGCTTTTTCAAAATTCTTTTCCTTGATTGCCTTTTCCAGTTCCTTCTGGTTTTCTAGCTGTTCCCTCAAAAAACTTTTGAATACTGGCATGTTGTCCATCTGTTCTCCTTTCTCCCTTTCGGTTTATTGTCATTTGGTTTCCCTCTTGACAATTATATAATATCATACTTTTATCACTTTGTAAAGAGATATTTTCAAAATAATTTCAAAAGTTATATTTCTTTTTTTCTTCCTCATTCTCCACATATTCTATAAGGTCTTTCGGTTGCATATCTAAAATCATGCAAATTCTGTTGATGCTCTCCAATGATATGTTGGTATCTTCGTGCTTTATTTTTTTTAGCGTGTCTTGGCTTAACAGTTTGCTTGTCTTTGCTCTGTACGTGTTAAAGCCTTTTCGCTCCAATGCGTCCGCTATATTGATTTTATATTTCAACATTTCAAAGCCTCCTTTCTATTTCCTACTATACATTACAACACCGAAAAAGTCAATAAAAAACATTTCTTAAAAAAGTTATAAAAAGGCTTGACTATTTCTTTTAAAAGTGATATAGTATAACCATAGCAAACAGCAAACCAAACAGGAGGGAATGGATGTGACAAGAACAGAAGAATTAGAAAAGATTTTAGAGAGTGTTTGTGGAACATACGAAAACGATTGCAGTAAATGTCCAAGACAAAAAGAATGTGAAGAATATTGCAAACTTGAAGGAATTTACGAAATCATCAACAAATAGCCGTCCCAACGGCTCTGATGATGGCAGGCTAAAAATTTGAAAGGTGGTAGAAATATGGAGAAAATATTAGTGCTCGAAAAAAGGGGATGCAATTACGCAGATTTAAAAGATGTTGAAAAAATGAAAATTAGTGATGTTGGAAATTATCGTGTCGGCATTTACGATTACAGCATACGCGGGAAAGATGGCAGAAATTACATTTTAGAATTTGGCGGATATGAAAAGAAAAAAGTCGTCGAAACAAAAACAGGAAAGAAGAAAATTGTTACAGATTATATAAATGCGTTGCATATCGACACGCAGTATGAGGACGAAAAGGGTTGCTGGAGAAATCTTGAGCTTGAAAAAAGATTGCAAGAAATGAGATTTACTTATAATTTAGAAGATATTTTAAAATGTGTAAACGAAATTAGTAAAGATACATATACAAGCGTAATTTTTGTGTAAAATCAGCCTGAACGATGTACGGCGGTTCGATTCCGCCGCAGGCACTACCCAAAATGGATAAAAAGAAAGGTTAAAAGGTGGAGAATATGAAAAAATATCAAGTTGAAAAGGTAAAAAACGGAAAATCTGCATATATAGCAGACATAATAGAGGCAGAAAGCGAGATTGAAGCAATAAAAAAGTATATCGGAAAAATAATATCATATTGGGGAAATTGTGTTTACACCAAAAAAGATTTTGTGGCAAAAGAACTTTAGGCAGACCAGCGGTGCAGGGAGTGCAAGACTACCGACTGCTATTTATCAATAAAATTTAAGGAGGATTTTAAAATGAAAATCGAAATTCCGCAAATCACGCTAAATGCTTTTAAAATTTTTGGAGATGAAAAATTAGAAGCAGAACTTGACTTGCAGGAGAACGCCGTCAAAGTTGCGTGGAGCGAAATATACAACTCCATAGCATCCGGCGGCAGTAATATTGCATATTGGGATGAGAGTCCTGTTGAGCGACCAGGATTCAAAAGCTTTATGCGGTACGCTCTGCACAGATCGGCAAAACAGGATGGATTTCTACAGTTGTCGGTGATGGAGATCCGCAACGGCGAAATCATCCCCACTTCTGATAGCCAGCACGACAATGCGGAGGATTTTATCAGACGACGGGCATGGGGGCGCGGCGCAGAGACGGTAACGGTTATGTAAAATCCCCAGTCCCCAGGGATAGAGGGGAGAAAGAAAAGGATATGTTTAAAGTTAATGATATTGTCATTATAGATAATGGCGACGGAGATATTATTTCTGCATTATTCAAAGGATATATAAATGAAAAACTATGCTATATCAAACCTAAAGAGCGTTTCAGACGTGGAGGTTATGGGCAGACAATAACCTGCCTTGTTAGTAAGGTTAAAAGCAGTTCATAGAGAACCTCGCCCTTTCCGCCTTGACACGCACCAGCAACGGAATTATAATTTTTGAAATGGAGGGATTTTGAATGATAAATATAAAAAAGATTGATAAAGAATCTGTATGCACATGCACATCATGTCAAAAGTCAAATGAAGAATCGCAACTTTATGAAATCAAAATTGGAAAGGTCGAACGGCAAACAATGACAATAAGACTTTGCTATGAATGTTTTTGCGATTTTGTAGGGAAATGCGTTTTTATGGGTATAAAAGATTAAGCCTGCAACCGCAGGCTATTTTCTTGTGCATATTTCAAACGCTGTATTTTGCGATTTAAGGCGTTTTATTCCATCGACCTATAAATTATCGTAAAATCAATTTCAAGCCGAATTTAAGCCGTTCAGCGTTGCCACAGGGCATAATAAAAGCGGTAGTCTATTCCACCGCTTTATCATTTGTCTTTTTCTCAACAACCATATCCACGATTTTATCAAAACTCCGTTTCCTTAACTCATTCATTTTTTCATTATGCCTATCGCTCATTTTAACCCCGTCTTTCATTCCGATATGGTAACTATAAACGCAATTCAGAACTATCAATCCGATAGTTGTTATTGCTTTTATTGCAAAAGAAATATCGTGCTGGTAAAATTCAAGAATTGTAGCGGTTGAAATGCCAACCAAGAAAAATTGAATTATTTTACGTTTATTCATTTTCGTTCCCTTCATAATGCGTTGCACACATACCGATACATTGCGGACAACCATATTTTCCCATATAATCCTCATTCCCGTACCGCTTTACGCATACATACATGGTATCATGCCAGCCTGTGCGATTATCTTCATGCGGATTTTCTCTGTCTATCACAACATCGCCAACTTCAAACGGTGCATCACGATAACCCAAATCAAGGAAATAAGCCTTGTGATGCTCATAAATATGCTGTTTCATTTCTTCTTCTGTCCGAAACTCTCTCGCTTCTGACATAGCCTCTGATAATCCACCTCTGTGCGGTCTGTATATAATCATAAAATCGCCTCCGAATATTTTTGTTTATCATACCACAAATATCCCTATAAAACAATAAAAAGCCTGCGAAATCCGCAAGCCTTTAATTAGAATAGCGAAATCTAAATCGCTCACTAAAACCCTTAACAAGTTTAGTATACCATAGATTTTCTGTTTTGCAATATATTTCTATCATTCTCACACACCATAACCAACGCAACCGCTGAATATCGGCACTTAGACAATTCCTCTATCAAACGCTTTCTATCCATGCTTGGATTAGTCTTTTGTATATATTTTAATAACTCCGATAATTTATCTGTCATGCTATCCTCCTTAAAATCTTATTCATCTTCTATATATTCCCATATATATCCCATTGAAGTTTTTGTGTGTCCAGCCAAGCAACCTCTTATGCTCGGCTCTTTGTATCCAGTCTTTTCACATACTTCTTTGCAAGAGTTCCATATTTTAATTAAGTTCATATTTTTGTCATACTGTGCTACCTTTTTAGACTTTCTAAGGCTCTCCTTGCTAAATATTTCATCAACTGACTTTCCTTGTATTTTTCTTGTTTCTGCTAAAACTGGACTTATCCCTTCTTTCCTTGCGTGATTGGAAAGAGTGTCTACAGTTCCTTTGTATTCTATATAGACATTATCTGTCTTGTTGTTTGCTTGCACTGACATAGAAACCCATCTACAATTTTCGGGGCAGTAATCGCCGTTTGGGTCAATTCTATCAAGCGTACATTCTCCACGCTCCGCATTTTCATCATAACCATTCGCATAAGACCATTTCATGAACGGAATAAATTCTTGCCACTCTGGACATACTTTAATTCCCCTGCCACCGTAATTAGGATAAGAAATATTGTTTTTAACATAGCACCGTTCCTTCATTGAACGCCATACCCCATATATTCTCGTTCCAAACATTCCATGTTTTCTGCATATACAACCGCAAGACTTTGTTCCGTTTTTCTTGGTTAGGTTTATGCCGGGAATATCTATTATATTTCCACAGTCACATTCACAAGTCCAAACAACTCTCCTACCCTTTCTGTAATTTGCCATTTCCTTTGCTTTCAATCTTCCAAATCTTCTTCCAGTCAAATCAACAATAGGTTTATTTCCCATAATCCACCTCAAACTTTTTCTTTTATTATAACATACTTTATAAAGTATTGCAACATACTTGCGAAAGTATTATAATAAATATAAAATTGGAGGTGCGACATGGCAAAAACTAAAACATCATCAGAGGTTAAAAACCGTTGGAACGAAAAAAACTATGACCGTATAACGGTAATGGCTCCAAAAGGCAAAAAAGACGAATGGTCTAAAATTGCCAAAGAAAAAGGGTTTAAGGGTTTAAGCGGATATATAATTGATTGTGTTGAAAAATCAAGCAATCTTTCTTAAAATCTTTGGCATAAGACTATCCGCCAAGTAAATCACGCTCCGACCATAAAGACTTAGGAAATCGCAAACAATTTCCTCTACCCATAGTGGAATTGAGTAGTCGTATTCTAGTGCATGGACGTGCGCCAATTCATGAACCAAAACTTTGTCCGTCATGTAATCCGACATATTCTGCATGAGAAAAACCGTCTTGACGGAATTGTCAGTTACGCCAAAAGTATAGCTGCCATCACTTCTCCTTAAATTTTCGCTTCCGCCTTTGACAAATTGCAAATGCCATATATGATTATTCACAATAAAATTCATATCACCACCAACTTTCCAACAAAACAAAAACTACCAACCGTATGGCTGATAGTTTCTAAGATTTATTTTAATATTTTATTTCTCTGCAACTTCCGATTTCAATAGCGTCTTGTATCTCGCAACCGTATGATTTAACTTCTTCTATAACTTCCCGCAAATCTTCTTCCGATTCAAGCCAAGCAAAACTTACAGAATCGTCTGTGTCTGTATATATTAGCAAAAACGGTCTTTCTGGTCGCAAAAACATATTGCATTCGTTATGTTTGCTCATTCTTTAAATCCTCCCTAACCTTAAATTCCAACAGTTCCACCAAATAATCCGGCGGCTCACGTTTGCCCTGCTCCCACCTTGCGAATGTGTTCAGCGGAATGTGATACTTTTCACAGAATTTCACTTGTGATAAGCCGGTTAATGCTCTGATTTCCTTAATAGTCATTCTTCGCCGCATCCCTCATATCAAGCATTTTGAAAATATATTCAGACGCTTCAATATCGCCGTTTTTCATGGCTACAAGAGCAATCAAAGCCTTGTCAAAGCTGTCATACACATTGTTTGATATGCGGTCATTAAATGCAGGGCAAAACCAATTCTCAACATCAATATCCTTAAACATTCTGTCGTGATATTCCACGATAGCCATATCATCAGATATTCTGTGAATGGTATATCCTCTTTTGTTATCTTTCAGTTTTTCATCAAGTGCCTTATTTTTCTGAAATTCCCTCTCTTCTCTTTCGTATGCACCATAAATCCTTAAAAGTTGAAATTTTCCGTTGGGTTTCTTTCCAGAAATGCAATCACCGAAAAACTCAATGATTTGTTCGTTATCCATGACAATTTCCTCCTTTTTATATAGCTTATTGTACCATAGTGCAATGGCATAGTCAACAAGGAATTTCAATAAATCTCACAAACTATCAGCCAATATATTTTTCTTTATTATTTTTTCAAGGTTCTCATAAGTTTGGTTGTCAATGCTTTCTCTGCACTCCAACCATTCCTAATTCTTTGTTTTAACACATTCTTTGGTATTCCAGTAATTTCAGACCATTCAGAAAATGTTTTTGTTTCATCTCTATATTCGAGAAAGGATGTTTGGCTCGTATTTTGAGCCTGTTCTTTCATAGTTGACCATTTGCAGTTGTCTGGCGAATAGCATTTGCTATTATCTTTTCTGTCAAGAGTCAAGTCTTCACGATACCCATTCGCCATCGCCCAATCATAGAACGCTTGAAAATCGTGCAGCCATTCCTCACATACGGTTACTCCTTTTGCTCCATAATATTTATAACTACCAGAATTTGGATTGTAACATCTTGATTTCATTCCAATCCAAATTCTATATAACCTTTTATTTTTCTTTGTTATCCCTGTATATTTACCGCCTAAATTGTTTCTGCTTCCAGAAACTTCTCCGCTTCCTCTTAAGCATCCGCACGATTTCGCACGACCACGCCTCAAATTTATTCCGGTCGCTTCTGTTTGCTTTCCGCAATCGCATTGGCATTTCCAAATTATCTCATTATGTTTTGTTTTTCCAATCGGCTCAATAGCGGTTAAATTTCCAAACCTTTCCCCAGAAATATCAATAAACTGATTTTTTGAGGCGATTTCTTTTTGCAGACAACCGCAACTAAGTTTTCTGCCTTTTAATAATACACCTGTTCTGGATTCTGTATAATTTCCACAATCACATAAACATTTCCACATAGCATAGTTTCTTTTGCTTTCTATTCTTTCGATTACAGTTAATCTGCCAAATCTTTGACCTGTTAAATCAATAGTTTTTCTCATAAAACCGCCTCCATAAATTACTTAATCTTATTTAATATTATATCATTTATTTCACTTGACTTCAAGCGTAAAATGAATTAAGATTAAATAATAATAAAGAAAGGCGGTTTACCTATGGCAAACGATACTCTCAAAAACAAAGTGCGGTTTTCTTCTACTTTACCGCCAGAAGTCGATAAAATGTTAAAGGATTACTCCAAGCAAACCATGATACCGATTAGCAAAATCGTAGAGGTGGCTATTGTGGAATATATTTCCAGAAAAGGGGAGAAATAATCTCCCCTAATCAATATTCCAGCACATCTGACTCATTTACTGAATTTTCTGTACCAACGTCTGCAACTTGGATTTCAGCATGGTTTTTTCCTCATTAGAAGCGTCAGAAATCATTTCTGTAATGTCGCTTCCAAGCTCGCCCATGTACTTCTCTAACTCCTTCATCTTCTCCTGTTTTTCCTGCGGAGAATTGCCTTTGTTCATCTCTTTTGTTTCCATGTAGGAACGTCTGCTCTGACCGCTTCTGCCCTCTCTGCCGTCACGCCTGCCGCCCTGACTTCTCCCTCTGGATTCTCCGTCACGATAGCCGTCTTCATATCCTCGCCTATTTCCGTCGTTGAATCCGTCTTCATAACCACGAGTTGAACCGCCAGCATTACCGCCCATATTGCCGTCACTCATGGAACTGCCGGACTGACCGCCGCTGTTGCCTCCATCTGTGTAGTACATTTTCCCCATGTTTCTATCCATGTCTCTATACCATTCTGGGTCATGCTCCTTATACATTTCAGGGTTCATGTGGTAATAAGGCGGTTCCTCATAGCCCCTCCTGCCACCTCTCGGCATATAAGAGCCCTTGCCTTTCGGGGCGAACCGACCAGAGGATTTGTAGCGGTAGTTGTCATAAAAACGCTTTTCCCCCTCATCCTCGCCGTATTCCTCTTTCATCTTCTTAAACTCGTCTTTGTATTCATCTTTGAGTATTTTGAGGAAATGCTTTTCCTCTGCCTCATCTTCTTCGTTTGCTTTACGCATTTCCTTTGCGATAAGCGCGTCCTTTTCAGCGCAAGCCAAATCTTTGACAATATCAATGATTTCTCCTAAGTCTTGAAGATTTACATTTCCATCCCCAACCATGCAGGAAACCATCTCTTTTCCATATTTTGCCACGTCTTCAAGCATACAATGAATGTGTTTTGTATCCACTATAATCACCTCCCCTACGCTTCTCTCGTCACAATGAGGTTAGAATTTTGAACATTGATTGCTTGTCCAGAAGTGTTCTCAACTGCAACAGACGCACAGCATCCTCTCGGAACACAAATGTCTGCCTGTGCCGACACATTGAAATAATTGTCAACTGCCGCAGGGGTCACCCTCATTCTTGTGCTCTGTAAAGGTTCTCCCTCAATAGCGATTGAAACGGAAATTTCTCCGACCGTGCCACCTGTAGGAATTGCAATGTTTCCGCTGAAACTCAAACGGAATCTTGCGTTGCATTGATTTGTCAGCCCTCTAAGAGTCACAATTCCACTTCCTTCTCTGTGCTTTACACACGGTTTACAACTTCTTACCGCTGTTTCCGTAAACTGTACGTTCTGTCCTTGTTCTACTAACTGAATAGGATTGCTTACGATTTCCATATTGTTTTCCTCCAATCATAAAATTTAAGGGCAAACCTCGTTTGAAGTCTGCCCTCTTGCTTATAAGTAAAACTGCCTTACTTAGCAGACATATCATCAATTCGTGATAAGTTACTCAATATTTCTTCCTGATTCCTGATAATCTCGTCAATAATGGCAAGAGTATCAGCTTCTTCCGTAGCCATTAGCAGCATCCGCTGTTGCAGCCACAACCGTTATTGCCATATCCGGCGTAGTTTACACCGCCGCAGCAGTCTGTGCGGAATGTAACAGGCTGCGGAGGCTGAACCACATATGCAGGCTGAGGGCAATCTGCCCCCAATCTGCGAATGAGCTCGGCTGTCTGTGCGCTCTGGTTCGCTGTGATATATGCGTTCTGCGCCGCCTGGCTTGCAGACAGTTCCAGGCCGAAAATCTTCTGGTTCTGTGCGGCAATAACCTCGTCTTTTCTGGACATTTCCATTGCGTCAAGTCTTGCAATTATCCTGTCGGTGTCGTTGTGTGCGTTCTGGATGATTGCGTTTGTGTTGGTAGCGGCGTTGTAGTTGGTATCACAGAATCCTCTTTCCATTGAATTACCTAACTGCAACTGACCTACTCGGTTTTCGCAGCAGCAATCTGCAAGCTGGCGGGAAAGAGCGTTCTGCCCTTGCAGATTGGCGATTGTAGCCTGGTTGAATCCCTGCTGTGTCTGGTAGCCAAGGTTGCAAATAGCGTTATCTACGCCGTGGAAGCCATTGGAAACTGCCATGCCGAGGTTATTCATCTGTGCAAGCTGGTCATATCCAAGGCTACAAATACCCTGCTCAATGCCATTCAGTTTGTTCATAACGCCCTGATTGTCAAATCCGCGCTGGATAGAAGCCTCGATAGCATTAGCGTTGTTGTTTCCACAACCACAACCGTTTCCGCCAAAGCCGCCAAATCCACCATTCATAAACATAAACGGTAAGAACATACCCATACCGCCCATGCCGCCCATTCCCCAGCCATCACCGAAGATAAGGGCTAGTATGGCTAATGCCACCCAATCACTGTTCCAGCCGCCCATGCCGCCGCCGTTTCCATAAGCCGGAGTCACTGGCATGGTGAAGGGTGTAGAATTTCCACTGTTGAACATTTGTTTTGTTCCTCCTTATATTTATTCCATAAGGGGAAACCTAGGTTTTCTGTGCGCACAACCCAAATGTTCAAATTTATGGTCCGGTCAAAAAACCTCATGAAATCAATGTTTTTCATAGATTGACCGTCAAAAATGACCGTTTTAAGGTCCGGTTAATTAAACCCCAAAAACTGCTTCGCTTGTTTCTCAAAGTCCGAATAATTCTGTCCTTTTTCTCCAAAAATGTTCTCTGCAAGACCAGTTAAGCCTTCTGTATCGTTTGCCTTCCGCATTTTCATCACGTTCTGCACGATGGGATTATTCATCATCTGCGGATTGCTCGCTACCTGGTCTAAAATCTGTGATGGGTTCATCCCTCTTAATCTCTGTTGATACTGCTGTTGAAACTGCGGATTTCCCATCATCTGTTGTATCTGCATTTGTCTATTCATTAGCACTTACCTCCGCTTTCTTCCCTCTTTGGGATGTTTTAGCAACCGAAACTGCCATGGATTTTTCAATCATATCCCGGACGCCTTTTATATCCTCTCTAAGCGCCCTCACGTCCTCGTTTAAGGCATTAAAATCCATCTGCGGTATATTCGTAGTCTGTTCTGCGTTTTGGTCTAAAATCGGCTTATAAACAACCGTCTGAATGGTTCCGTCCTGCTTCCACTGCTTGCAGTAGATTTCCGACATATCATTCTTTGGGAAAATGGCGATATTCCCGTCCATCGGAACATCGTTCGGGGAAACTACAGAAACATCATTTACCATTTTACCGATAAGTTCGGGCTGCTGATATGCTCCCGGCATTTGTGTTGGTAGCATCTGCTGTCCCTGCTGATATTGCTGCATCTGCATGGCCCTATCCATATAGGGGTTCTGCATCTGCATATTCTGATTGAAATTCTGCTGATACCCCATCATCTGGGGCTGTTGATATGAATATGCTGGATAATTGCTCATATGGATTTTCCTCCAATATATCTTCTAAGATTTCTTCAAACACATGGACAGCTGTGCTTTGGCAACCAACAGGAATTTTTTGCATTTCCTCATGTGCGAAGATTTTCTCTAAAATCAAATCGTTAAACATAGGCTGTTGCCTCCTTATGCTTAAATTTTCGCACAAAAAAAGAACATACTCCATAGCATGTTCTTACACTGTTTTTGCGATGAAATTGTACCATTATTGCATAATCCTAAAGAAGCCTTATTATCTTTTTCTTTAGGCTTCCTATGGTTTTACTGACCGTAGACGGGGAACATCCCCACATTTCAGCAATGTTTTCTATGGTCGGAGGGTATTCTTGATTTCTCAATTCAAGAACCTCCGCCTCTCTTGGTGTTAAATTTCCGTTTTTCTTTATATATTCCAATTCTGGCAATGTAAAATCGGGTACTTTTAACATAGATACCCTCCTTAAACCCAATATTACAAAGCTTCGATTGACAAAATCCCCATTTTTACTTCTTTTTAACCCTTACTTTTCTTTTTTTACCTTGCTGACTTTTCTTCCTGTGGACTGCTACCTTCGCCATAATTATTTACATCTCCATCATTTCCTACATACCCAGCATTTCCGCCATCGCCACTATCAACTACTATAGTGTCAAATTGCGACCATTGGTATATATGATATATATTTGTTCCAGCAAGAAGGGTTATCAAAATCACTATTAAAATCCATTGCTTCCGTATGGTGTTTTCCAAATCCCCCAAAAGCTCCATAGCAATCCCTTTTTCTTCCTGCTCTGGAACTTTTTCTTTCAAATCCATATTATCAGCCATAAAAGACCTCCTGTTCGATATATGTATATTGTATATTCAATTTTAAGAATAGTCAACATATTTTTGCGTGTAAAATTTCTTGCAACGCTCTTTTCTAAAATAATTTGTAAAAATTGAAGTAAACTTGAAGTAAATTCAAGTTTATAACGCTCAAAAATTCTGTAAAACCAATACTCTCAGCCACAAGTTAAGATGTTTCCATGACAGACGAAAATCACTCGAATCATATAAAAACTCCTTTCATAAAGCAAAAATATACTGTGTTTTTTCCTGTGAGGCATCATATTCTTTTACCACATTGATAAGTCCATTATGCTTCTTACTAATAAATCCTTCTACGCAGCCTCTTTATATCGTGTATAAACATACTCATAAATCTGTTGGCGGTACACCGAAATACTTACTTCGTCATAACATTCCGGCA
>JAAWLS010000042.1 GCA_022798035.1 Lachnospiraceae bacterium
AAGGCCAATGCAGCTTATGCAGTGGGCGGTCCGGAACAGGCGGTGCGTATGCTGAACACCAATCTGGATTTGGATATTAGGGAGTATGTTTCCTTCGATTTTGCAGCAGTGGCAGAGGCAGTAGACATTTTAGGAGGAGTGGAGGTAGAAGTTACGGCAGAAGAGGCGGGCCACTTGAATAATTACTGTATTGAGACTGCAAAAGTAACTGGGAAGAGTTATACTATGCTGCCAGGAGCAGGAACTTATAATTTGAATGGCGTGCAGGCAGTGTCTTACGGCAGAATACGTTACACGGCGGGAGACGATTTTAAGAGAACGGAACGTCAGCGGCTGATAGTGGATAAGATGGTAGAAAAGGCTTTGGCTTCTGATATGGGAACCATTAACGAGTTGATTGATACCGTATTTCCAGAAGTTAAGACTAGTCTGTCTAAGACGGAGATTCTTAGCCTTGCCAAGGATGCTTTTAATTATAAAATGGGAGAGAGTGCAGGATTCCCTTTTGACAGGGAAAATGAGGTCGTGAGTATTTCTTATCAGAAAGGAAGCCAGGACTGCGTTATTCCAGCAGATTTAGCTTCCAATGTCAAACAGCTTCACGACTTTTTATTTGGCACCACAAGTTACAAGGTGACAGACAGCGTAGAAAGTATCAGTAATGAAATTGAATACCGAACTGGAGTCAGAGCGAAAGCGAAAGCGGAATAACAGGAGGAATTTATATGTGTGGAATTGTAGGATATATCGGAGAGTCTCAGGCAGCACCTATTTTACTGGACGGTCTGGCAAAACTGGAATACAGAGGATATGACTCTGCCGGAATTGCAGTGTATGACGGAGAAGAAATCAAAGTGCAGAAAGCGGTTGGGCGGTTAAAAGCGCTCAGCGAACTGACTCATGACGGGGCAACGATGCCAGGAATTTCCGGAATCGGTCATACCAGGTGGGCAACACACGGAGCGCCCTCCAATGACAATGCCCATCCTCATTATAATCAGACAGAGACCATTGCTGTGGTACACAATGGGATTATTGAGAATTACTTAAAATTGAAAAAGCGGCTGGAAGAGAAAGAATGTAAATTTCTCTCAGAGACGGACACGGAAGTGGTGGCGCACCTTCTGGATTACTACTATAAAGGAGACCCGGTGGAGGCAATCACCAAGATTATGCACCGGGTGGAAGGTTCTTATGCTCTGGGAATTATTTTTAAGGAGCACCCGGACAAAGTCTATGCTGTGCGCAAAGACAGTCCGTTAATCGTGGGACATGGGAAAGACGGTAATCTGATTGCCTCTGATGTTCCAGCTGTTTTAAAATATACCAGAAATGTATATTTTATTCAGAACGAAGAAATTGCAGTTTTGACGAAAGAGGATATTAGATTCTACAATGTGGATGGAGAGGAAATCCAGAAAGAATCCACCACCATAGACTGGGATATCAATGCGGCGGAAAAAGGCGGTTATGAGCATTTTATGCTGAAAGAAATGTATGAACAGCCTAAGACGGTGCGCGATACCCTGAATCCTCGTGTAAAGGACGGGGAGATTGTGATTGAGGAGCTTGGAATGAGCGATGAGGAAATACAGGCCATCCGAAAAATCCATATCGTGGCCTGCGGCTCTGCTTATCATACCGGCGTGACAGCCAAATATGTGCTGGAGAGTATGGCCAGAATTCCCGTGGAGGTAGATTTGGCCTCTGAATTTCGGTATCGCGACCCTATTTTAGGTGAGGATGAGCTGGTGATTATTATCAGTCAGTCTGGGGAGACGGCTGATTCTTTGGCAGCCCTCAGAGAGGCGAAGTCCAAGGGAGCTAAGACATTGGGAATTGTCAATGTAGTGGGAAGTTCCATTGCAAGAGAGGCAGATAAGGTGATGTACACCTGGGCCGGTCCAGAGATTGCAGTGGCAACAACCAAAGCTTACAGCGCTCAGCTGATTGCAGAGTATCTTCTCGCCATCAAATTTGCTCAGGTGCGGGGAGAGATTACAGAGGAGGAAGTGTCAGGATTCTTAAAAGACCTTCAGAAACTGCCGGAGCAGATTGAGATGCTTTTGAGCAACAAAGAGAAGATTCAGCATTTTGCCAACCGTTATATTGCCGCAAAGGATGTATTTTTTGTGGGCAGAGGCATTGACTATGCTATTTCCATGGAGGGCTCTCTGAAGTTGAAAGAAATTTCCTATATTCACTCAGAAGCTTATGCGGCAGGTGAATTGAAACATGGAACGATTTCTCTGATTGAAGAGGGAACGCTGGTGGCTGCGGTGGTGACGCAGGAATCCTTATACAAGAAAACCATCAGTAATATTGTGGAGTTAAGCAGCAGAGGCGCTTTTGTGCTGGCTGTGACAAACGCAGGCAACCGGGAGATTGAGAAGGCGGCGGATTATGTTATCTATATTCCCCAGACCAACAAATATTTCACCAATTCCCTGGCAATCATTCCTCTGCAGCTTTTCAGCTATTATGTGTCTGTGGGCAAAGGCTGTGATGTGGATAAACCGAGAAATCTGGCAAAATCTGTAACGGTAGAATAACTTGCAAAATTTTTTGAAATGAGATAGAATGGGAAACTGATGGCCTGCCCGGCTGTCAGTTTCCTATATTTTATCTTATAGGAAATTCCTCTGGATTTCCTATAAGATAAAAAGCCCTCTGGGCAAGATGCGCACGCAAATGCAAAGGAAATATATCGCTAAAGCGACGCATTTGCGGCGCAGAATTTCGCAAAGCGAAATTCTTTCTTGTCTTATGGGAAAGACCTTTTTACGAGGAAATGAGAGGATATTATGAAAAAGATTTTCAAACAATTTTGCAGATTCAGTGCAGTGGGCGTCGTATCGTTTTTGATAGACTATGGACTTCTGTTTACATTTACGGAGTCGCTTCACATGCATTACCTTTGGTCGTCCATGCTGTCTTTCTCCGCGGCGACGGTTTTTAATTATGTGTACAGCACCAAATATGTGTTTGAGTGCAGCGGGGAGAGAAGAACGGGGCAGTTTGGAATGTTCCTTCTGCTGGGCTTTTGCGGACTGCTTTTGAATTCTATCTTTATGAAGATGCTTGTGGAGCATATGGAACTGCATTATATGCTGGCCAAAATCTGCGCAGCATTTTTAGTGTCTCTATGGAATTTTGGTTCCAGAAAAATCTTTTTGGAAGAAAGTTTCAGAGACAGAATTTCCGGAAGGAGAAGAGGACTGCTCTGAATTTTTGGCAGCTGTTCTGAAAGGGTTGAATAGCTGCCGGTTTTGCGAAAAGGAATTGTGACAGGGTATCCTCTAGGGAGAAGATACCCTGAAGTTTTGTGTGATGGAATGGGTTTTAGATATCACGTATTTTTAAAATATTTGTCACATTTTTATCACAAATATTACGTAGACTGCTTAATAGAGAGAAAAGCACGGAGGAAGAAAGGAGCAGTTTATTATGGAAGATAACAATAAAAATAACAATCCCGATTCTTTGTATTCCTACAGTTATATGAATCAGGAGAATCAGGAACACAATCCAAATTATTATGAGAGACAGGAAGAAGAGAGAATCCGGGCCGCTTCCGGACAGGAGCAGACGGAACATCAAGAACGTGTTTACAGAATAGGGGAGGATTCTTACAGGCAGAATAATACCCGTAATGACCAGCAGTTCTATCAAAGTCAATGGAGTCAGACATCAGAACCGGAAAAGAAGAAAAAAAAGAAAAAGCAGAAAATTTTCAGAGAAAAACAAGCCCACGGATTTGGTGTGACTATGGCAAAATGTGCCGCATTGGCTCTCGTATTCGGGCTGGTGTCAGGCACCGTATTCTATGGCACGGGACTAGCCTTTGAATATGGAAAGAAAACTTCTGGCAGCGCTCTTTTGGAGAACACTTCAGGAGGCAGCGGCAAGAAAGACGGAACCACTACAAACAGCGGTAATCTCTCTGCCACCGGCGTCAGCACAGCGACAACCATTAACGATGTGGCTGATATTGTGGACAATGTAATGCCTTCTATTGTATCTATCACTAATATAGGACAGGAAGAGTGGGGCAGTTTCTTTGGACGCACCTACATTCAGGACACGGAGAGCGCCGGAAGCGGAATTATTATCGGGCAGACAGAGAAAGAAATCTATATCGCAACTAACAATCATGTGGTAGCTAACGCGAAACAGCTTCGGGTAAATTTTGTGGACGACCAGGCAGTGACTGCAGACATCAAAGGGACAGACCCTAGCACAGATTTAGCAGTGCTGTCAGTGGCAGTGAAAGATATTCCCGCTGAGACCATGGAGAAAATAAAAGTTGCAACACTGGGAACATCAAAAGATGTCAGAGTAGGAGAGTCTGTAGTGGCAATTGGAAATGCGCTGGGTTATGGACAATCTGTGACTACCGGAGTTATCAGTGCCATTGACCGGGAAGTGACGGTACAGGATGAAAGTACAGGCGCATCCATTACCAATGATTTGATTCAGACCAATGCTGCCATCAATCCTGGAAACAGCGGCGGCGCGCTCTTAAATATGAAGGGAGAAGTTATCGGCATCAATTCCGTGAAATATGCAGATACCCAGGTAGAAGGAATGGGATTTTCCATTCCGATATCTGTGGCAGAACCGATTGTCAATGATTTGATTACAAGAGAGGTAGTGGATGAGTCCAGTTCTGCATATCTGGGTGTGGCAGGTCAGGATGTGACAAGAGAACTGTCAGAGAACTTTGGAATGCCGGAAGGATTGTACATTACGTTTGTACAGGAAAACAGCGCCGCAGAACGGGCTGGAATCAGGAAGGGCGATGTTCTCACAGAATTTGACGGAAAAAAAGTAAACTCCATGGCTGGACTGGAAGAGATTATACAGTATTATGCCGCTGGAACAGAAGTGGAACTGACCATTCAGACCAACCAGAATGGCGAATGGCAGGAGCAAAAAGTGACTGCAGCTCTTGGGAAAAAGAACAACTGACAGGCGGCAGTTTGGATGTGTTTTTGACAGAAGAGTCCTGCTTTGTAGAAAATAGAGAGCCAGACTCCTGCACCAACAGCAGTCACATATGGATTTCCTCTTTTAAAATAACAGAAAGTATGTTAGAATAAGTACAGATTACGATGCCAATCCGGGAAATGCCTGGATTGGCGTTCTAGCTTACGGAGGTATGTTATGAGAAAGAAGAAGATTGTGATTGCTCTTGGGCATGACGCATTGGGCACAACGCTGCCGGAGCAGAAAAGCGCAACAAAGAGAACGGCCAGAGCGGTGGCCGATTTTGTGAGAGACGACTACCAGGTGGCAATTTCCCATAGTAATGGACCGCAAGTTGGAATGATTCATACGGCAATGGCAGAGTTCTGCAAAATATATCCAGAGTATACGGCGACGCCTATGTCTGTCTGCTCCGCAATGAGCCAGGGATACATCGGCTATGATTTGCAGAATGCCATCCGCACGGAACTTTTGAATCGGGGCATTTACAAACCTGTCTCCACAATTTTGACCCAGGTCTGTGTGGACCCTTATGACGAGGCATTTTATACTCCCGCCAAAGTGATTGGGCGTGTGATGACAAAAGAAGAGGCGGAGCTGGAAGAAAAAAAAGGAAATCACATCATGGAGACAGAGACAGGGTACCGCAGAATTGTAGCGGCTCCCAAACCGGTGGATATCGTAGAGATAGATGCCATCCGTGCACTTCTGAAGGCAGACCAGATTGTAATTGCCTGCGGCGGAGGCGGAATACCGGTACTTGCTCAGGAACACAGGCTCAAGGGAGCCAGTGCAGTGATTGAAAAGGACCTTGCGGCAGGAAAACTGGCGGACATGATAGATGCAGAGCGTTTGATTATTCTGACAGGGGTGGAGAAAGTATGCCTGAATTTCGGCAGAGAGAATGAAATTCCCATTGATGAGATGACAACGGCTCAGGCAGAAAAATATATGGAGGAGGGGCAGTTTGAGGAAGGCTCCATGCTTCCCAAAATAGAGGCGGCATTAGAATTTATCGGGAATTCTGCAGTGCGCAGCGTACTGATTACCAAGCTGGATACCTCTGAGGAAGAGCGAAAAGAGATTACCGGAACCGTGATACGAAAATAGAATAGGAAAGCAGAAAGTTTTTGCAGAGCGGATGGAATAAGGATTGGAAAGAGACCGTAGAGAAAAAGATACGGTTTCTTTTTTTTTGCTTTTTTGCTATAATAGCGGCAGACGCAAGGAGGAAATTCTGTATTGGAATATAAATACAGGTGATAATAAGAAAGGAAATTCAGTAATATCTAAATGGAAACATAAAACAGAGAGGCAGGAAAGTAGAATGAAAAATTTGAGAAAAACAAAAATAATCTGTACCCTTGGACCAGCTACGGACCAGGATGATGTATTGAGACAATTGATGATGACGGGGATGGATGCTGCCCGGTTTAATTTTTCCCATGGAAGCCACGAGGAGCAGGGAAACCGTTTGAAAAAAGTACAGAAGTTCCGGGAGGAATTGGGACTTCCCGTTGCGACGCTGTTGGATACCAAGGGGCCGGAGATTCGTCTGGGAGAGATAAAAGACGGAAAAGCCCAGCTTACGGCAGGCCAGAAATTTGTCCTTACCACAGAGGAGATGGTGGGAGATGCAGATTGTGTTTCCATCACCTACAAAGATTTGGTAAAAGATGTGGAAAAAGGCTGCCGCATTTTGATTGACGATGGATTGATTGAACTTGGCGTGGAGGAAGTGACGGAAAAGGAGATTGTCTGTCATGTGGTAAACGGCGGCATAATTTCCAATAAAAAAGGAGTCAATGTACCCAATGTGGAGCTTTCCATGCCCTATATCAGCGAAAAAGATTACGAAGATATCGTATTCGGAATTGAGAATGACTTCGATTTTGTAGCGGCCTCCTTTGTGCGCACGGCAGATGACGTGCTGCAAATCCGGAAAATTTTTGAGGAGAAAAACTGTAGCAGCATCAATATTATTTCCAAAATTGAAAATATGCAGGGTGTGGAAAATATTGATGAGATTATCCGGGTATCTGACGGAATCATGGTGGCCAGAGGAGATATGGGTGTAGAGATTCCCTTAGAAGATGTGCCTGTGATTCAGAAAATGATTATCAAAAAAGGAATTGAAGCCGGCAAACAAGTGATTACCGCTACCCAGATGCTGGATTCCATGATGAAGAATCCAAGGCCCACCAGAGCAGAATCCACAGACGTTGCGAATGCCATTTACGACGGCACCAGCGCTATTATGCTGTCTGGAGAGACTGCCGCAGGAAATTATCCGGTGGAAGCGCTGAAAACTATGGTGAAAATTGCAATCCGCACAGAGCAGGATATCAACTATACCGCCCGCTTTAAGTCCAGACAGAATATGAGCAATCCGGACATTACAAATGCCATCTCCCATGCCACCTGTACCACAGCTAATGATTTGGGAGCAGCAGCCATTATCACAGTGACCCAGTCAGGGAGAACAGCCCGGATGATTTCAAAATACAGACCAGACTGTATGATTATCGGCGGAAGCATGTACCCCAAAGTATGCCGTCAGATGAACCTCTCCTGGGGAGTGACTCCTCTGCAGGTGGAATTAAAAAATGATGCGGATGAGCTCTTTGAACATGCGGTGGATATGGCCCAGAAGGCAGGACTGGTGTCCATGGGAGATATCACAGTGATTACCGGAGGAGTGCCCCTTGGGGTGCCTGGCACTACAAATATTTTGAAGGTGCATGTGGCGGGCCATATTCTGGTAACTGGAGAGGGAATCGGCGGAAAAAGCGTGTCCGCCAGCCTTTGCGTCTGCAGAAAGATAGAGGATTTCCAGAAAGAGTTCAAGGCCGGAGATATTATTGTAGCCAAGGAGACCAGCAATGAGATGATGGAGCAGATACGGGATGCGGCCGGACTGATTGTAGAGACAGGAGGGCCAGATTCCCATGCAGTGATTGCGGGACTGAGCCTGGAAATTCCGGTGATTGTCAATGCAGAGAATGCCACCACAATTTTAAAGACAGGAGCCTATGTCACTTTAAATGGAAAAGAAGGAATTGTAAGCTGCAATTAAAAGGAGAAAGACATGAAAAAGTACGCAAAATGGCTGGCGCTTTTGCTGACAGCATTCATCCTGATAGGAGGCTGCGGGAATGCAGAGGAAGATTCCGGAAAGAAACAGCAGGCAGAGTCAGAGGAACAGAGTGAAGATACTCCAGATGTTTCCAAAGAAAACAATGAGAGAGAGGACGAGAGTGAAGGAGAGGATGCGGCATCAAAGGAAGAGGAACCGGAACAGGAAGAACCGGAAAATCCAGGGCCGGTTTTGAATCCAGATACCGTGTCCTATGCCAGAGAGGAAGTGGCGGCCTCTGCTTCCGTCAATGTGCGGACAGCTCCCTCTACGGACAGTGAAATATATCAGACTGTACCCCGCAGAAGCGAATTTGTGCGGACAGCAGATGACGGACAGTGGAGTGCAGTGGAAATCGACGGCAAAGAGTACTATATAGCTTCGGAGTTTTTGAAATTAAAGTCAGAGATGACAGATAACGGTTATCTGGTGGTGATTGACGCAGGCCATCAGGGCAGGGGCAACAGCGAGCAGGAGCCTATCGGACCGGGAGCCTCGGAGATGAAGGCCAAAGTAGCCAGCGGGACTACAGGCTGTGTGTCAGGCCTAAAAGAGTATGAGCTGACGCTTATGGTGTCTTTGAAACTGCAGGCAGAGCTGGAGGCCAGAGGATATGAAGTGATGATGGTCCGCACCAGCCATGATGTAAATATCAGCAACAGCGAGCGAGCGGCAATTGCCAACAATGCAGGAGCAGACGCTTTTATCCGGGTACATGCCAATGGCTCAGAGGACGGCGGTGAAAATGGCATTCTGACTATCTGTCCCACTTCGGGCAATCCTTACATGGGGAATCTGTACAGCCAGTGCAGAAGTCTGTCCGAGTGTGTACTGGATGGGGCAGTGAATGCTACGGGAGCCAATAAAAAATATATCTGGGAGACAGATACCATGAGCGGAATCAACTGGTGTACCGTTCCGGTGACGATTGTGGAGATGGGCTTTATGACAAATCCCACGGAGGATGCCAATATGGCTGATGACGGTTATCAACAGCGGCTTGCGGTGGGAATTGCAGACGGTGTGGATGCATATTTTGGGAACTAAGAATTCATTGACGATACAGACAGAAAACCTTATAATGAGGAGAGAATAAGAAAAAGAAAAAGAAAGAGGTGACGCAAATGGTAGAATTAGACCAGTTCAAGACAACCTTGAACACCTACAAAGAACCATTGGTGGAAGTGAGGGATTCACTTTGACCTGGCAAATAAAGAGCAGAAAATTCAGGAATTAGAGCGCGAGATGGAGGCACCGGATTTTTGGGACAACACGGAGCTTTCTCAAGAGAAAATGAAGAGATTAAAGAGCCTGAAAGACGATGTGGAGACTTACGCGCGGCTTTTGGGACAGTATGAAGATATCGAGACATTGCTGGAAATGGGATATGAGGAAAATGACGCCTCATTGATACCGGAAATTGAAGAGGCAATGGAAGAATTTCAGAGTATCTTTGAGGCGATTCGGATTAAAACGCTGCTTTCCGGCGAGTATGATGGGGAAAATGCTATCGTGTCCCTTCACGCAGGGGCCGGAGGAACAGAGTCCTGTGACTGGAATGCCATGCTCTACCGTATGTATAAGCGGTGGGCGGAGGACAAGGGATTTGACGTGGAAGTGCTGGACTCTCTGGATGGAGAGGAGGCAGGTATCAAATCCATCACTTTTGAGGTCCGGGGCGAGAATGCCTACGGTTATCTCAAGTCGGAAAAGGGAGTGCATCGGCTGGTGCGCATTTCTCCTTTCAATGCGGCAGGAAAGCGGCAGACTTCTTTTGCTTCCTGTGATGTCATGCCGGATATTGAGAAGGATTTGGATATCGAGGTGAAAGATGATGAGCTGCGGGTTGACACTTACCGCTCCAGCGGAGCCGGCGGACAGCACATCAACAAGACTTCCTCAGCTATCCGCATTACCCATCTTCCCACAGGAATTGTGGTGCAGTGCCAGAATGAGCGCTCTCAGCACATGAACAAAGATAAGGCAATGCAGATGTTAAAGGCGAAGCTGTATCTGCTGAAAATGGAAGAGAATGAGAAAAAGGCTGCGGACATCCGGGGTGAAGTAACGGAAATCGGATGGGGCAACCAGATTCGCTCTTATGTGATGCAGCCCTATACCATGGTGAAAGACCACCGTACCAATGCAG
The DNA here is from genome assembly GCA_022798035.1 of Lachnospiraceae bacterium. Classification (GTDB taxonomy): domain Bacteria; phylum Bacillota; class Clostridia; order Lachnospirales; family Lachnospiraceae; genus Petralouisia. The sequence goes on from JAAWLS010000042.1 coordinate 10,275, forward strand.
AAACAGGAAATGTGGACAGTGTAATGGACGGCAAATTAGATTTATTTATCAACGCTTATTTAAAGTGGAAAAGTCTTGAAGGAGTACAGAAGTGAAAATTGGTGTGGGAATTGTAATTGTAATCATACTGCTGGCAGCTATTTTGGCTGTCGTTCTCAGAGTAATCTACAAAGTACGGCAGGCTTCCATGGAAATGTTTGGAACGGAATCACTGACAGAGGGATGGAACCGGCAGGCAAAGGAGCTTGCCACCATTCCCAAATCTATCTCTGGCATGACAAGGATTTTAGAGCCGCAGATTCAGCGGGATTTCCCCGAATTTAACTGGATGGAGTTCAAAAACAAGGGAGAAAATATGCTGAAATCTTCTTTTTCTGCCATTGAGCGGGAGGACATTTCTCTGGTGAAGGAGGCTTCTAAGGAGCTGAAGAACCAGGTGGCAGCTGTCATTGCCCAGAATCAGGAGCAGAAGATTCAGGAGCACTATGATGATGTGCAGATTCACAATACAGAGATTACCCGGTATGAGAAGAAGCAGGGAACTTGTGTGATTACGCTTCAGAGTGCAGTAGGATATCTCCATTACAAGGAAAAAGAGGGAGCTGTCATAGAGGGAGACGATAGGCTGACAGAGCAGACAAAATACAATATTGAGATTCTCTATATACAGGATGAAAAACTTGCAAATATGGATTATGCGATGGGTGCAGTCTGTCCTCACTGCGGAGCGCCAATCACAGCATTGGGAGCAAAGCGGTGTGAGTACTGCGGCTCTGCGGTTACGCCAATCAATACGCAGGTCTGGTCTTTACATAGATTTTACGAAGTGACATACCATAATGTTTGATGCCAGAGTTACAGGCGGGAACGAGTTCCTGACTGCAGCAGGGCAGTCTGAGGTATTATATTTAAGCAAAAGCGATAGGAGGAGGCAGCAATGGGAATTATAAGAGCGGCGATGCAGGCAATGTCCGGCGGACTGGCAGACCAGTGGCTGGAGGTATATGAGCCGGATGATATGGGAGATGGAACGGTATTTACCAAGGGAGTCAAGACCCGAAAAGGGCAGAACGTCAAGGGAAGCGAGGACACTGTAAGCAACGGCTCCATCATCCATGTGTACGACAATCAATTTATGATGCTGGTAGATGGAGGAAAGATTGTAGATTACACAGCAGAGCCGGGATATTATAAAGTGGATAATTCTTCACTGCCGTCCCTGTTTAACGGAGAATTAAAGGGTACGATTCAGGAATCTTTCAACCGGATAAAATTCGGCGGACAGACTCCTACCATGCAGAAAGTATTCTACATTAATTTACAGGAAATCAAAGGGATAAAATTCGGCACCCGGAATCCCATCAACTATTTTGACAACTTCTACAATGCGGAATTGTTTCTGCGGGCTCACGGTACATATTCCATTAAAATTACCGACCCTATCCGTTTTTATGGAGAGGCCATTCCGAGAAATGCAGACCATGTGGAGATAGAGGATATCAACGAGCAGTATCTCTCTGAATTTCTGGAAGCGCTGCAGTCTGCCATCAATCAGATGTCGGCGGACGGAATCCGTATTTCCTATGTTTCTTCCAAGGGACGGGAATTGGGAAAATACATGGCCGATACTCTGGATGAAGAGTGGAATCAGATGCGGGGAATGGAGATTCAGGCAGTGGGAATTGCCAGCGTCTCCTATGATGAGAAATCTACAGAACT
>JAAWLS010000043.1 GCA_022798035.1 Lachnospiraceae bacterium
CCATCTTTTCTCTGGTATCCCGGCGCACCAGCACACATTTGCCTGCCTCAATATCTTTTGGGCCCAGCTCAATACGAATTGGAATTCCGCGCATTTCTTGTTCTGAAAATTTCCAGCCGGGACTCTTCTCGCTGTCATCCATCTTCACACGTACTCCTGCCGCTTTCAAGGTCTCTTGCAGCTCTGACGCCTTCTCCAGTACACCCTCTTTGTGCTGCTGGATAGGAATCACCATAACCTGCACCGGTGCAATCTCAGGAGGCAGTACCAGACCGGAATCGTCTCCATGTACCATGATAATAGCTCCCATCAGCCGGGTACTCAATCCCCAGGAAGTTTGGTGAACATACTGAAGCTTATTCTCTTTGTCCGTATATTGGATATTGAAAGCCTTGGCAAATCCATCGCCAAAGTTATGGCTGGTTCCAGACTGAAGTGCTTTTCCATCATGCATCAGAGCTTCAATCGTGTAGGTTGATTCAGCCCCCGCAAATTTTTCTTTTTCCGTTTTTCTTCCTCGTATCACAGGTATGGCCAGCGTCTCTTCGCAGAAGTCCGCATACAGGTTCAGCATCTGCAGCGTCCGCTCCTGAGCCTCCTCCGACGTTGCATGTGCCGTATGGCCTTCCTGCCACAAAAATTCCCTGGAACGCAGAAATGGTCTTGTCTCTTTCTCCCAGCGCACCACCGAGCACCACTGATTGTAGCATTTAGGCAAATCCCGATAAGACTGAATCTCATTGGCATAAAAATCACAGAACAAGGTCTCGGAAGTCGGTCTGACACACATCCGCTCCTGCAAAGGGTTCAATCCGCCATGAGTGACCCAGGCTACCTCCGGCGCAAAACCTTCCACGTGGTCTTTTTCTTTCTGGAGCAGACTTTCAGGAATAAACATGGGCATATACACATTCTCTACCCCTGTCTCCTTAAATCTTCTGTCCAGCTCTTTCTGAATGTTTTCCCATATGGCATAGCCCGCCGGTTTCATCACCATACATCCCTTTACGCTGGTATATTCAATCAATTCTGCTTTTTTCACCACATCCGTATACCACTGAGCAAAATCTTCCTCCATGGATGTAATGGCTTCCACTAACTTTTTCTCTTTCGCCATCTCTTTTCCTCCTTTTATATGGCAAAGCATCCTTGTTTTATTCTTCTATGGGAAAGGTGCTTTCATGCTTTCGTGTTACAAGCTCTTTCCCATAGAAGAATAAACGCCGGACATCCAATCCCCCTAGGGACCGGATATCCGGCGGTACCACCCTGATTAATGAATCTCTTCACTCTCTCAATTCGCTTTAACGCAGCGATACGTCGTATTTTCATACGCAGCTCCAAGGCGGGTTCCGGATATTGATATGAGAAATCTCTCACCTTTAATTTCCTCTCTGTGCATCTTCCTATCCATACTAGTCCTTTTCCTCGCTCTTTTAATGTTTTCCCTAATGCAGTAGTTTCCTCTGCAATAACTGTCATTTTAAAGTAAAATTTTTATATTGTCAAGTAAATTTCTTTGATTAAGATATAAGAAAGAGGCCCCAGCGCAAATCCCCAGAGGCCGTAAATCTCCAATCCCACATACATACTCACCACAACTGTCAGCGGAGGCATCCCCAATTTATTCCCCAGCAGCTTTGGTTCCAAAATCTCTCTCATCAAGCTGCAAATGGTATAAATGATGGTGTAAATAGCTGCCAGCATGTACCTTCCCTGCAGCATTTCCAGAACAGCCCAAGGTACGAAAATGGTTCCTGTTCCCAGAAACGGCATGGCGTCGCATATTCCAATTCCGCAGCCTGTCAGTAACGCATATTCATTTCCGGAAATGTACAGCCCTGCCACACAGATAACTGTGATAATGAACATAATAATAATCTGCGATTTGATGTAAGCGCCCCCTGCTTCATAAGTCCGGCGGCAGACTTTCAAAGCCATCGTTCCAACGGGATGGCTCTCCAGCGTGCTTCTCATTTTCTTATAATCTTTCAAAATTAAAATCGTACTAATGATAATCACAAAGCAGATTCCCACAAACACAAATATCCCTTTTGCGTACAAAATCGTTCCGCTCATCACCGTTGGAAAAATATTTGTCTTTACCTGTTTCATCATTTCCGGTATCTGCCTGCTTACTCCGTCACGAATCACCTCCGCTTCTATTCCTGTAATATTTTCTACCTGACAACAGCACTCCTGCCAGAACTCCCCTGCCTGCTGTTTGTAAAACTCCAGATTGCCAATTACATTTCTGATTTGTTCCATCAGTGTTTTTAAAAAGAAAAACACTGCCGTTCCCAAAAGCAGCAACAGAATCCCCACCAGTATAGAGGACCATATACTCCGTTTTAATCTCAGCTTATTCTCCAGCCTCTCAACCAGCGGATTTAAGAATTTTGCCAGCAAAAAAGCAACAAAAAAAGGAACTACCAAAGGAAGAAGCCAGCGAATGCTGATATAGACTGCAACGGTAATTCCCAATATTTTTCCTATACTCCGTATACTTTCTTTTACTTCTCTCTTCATGAAGTCAGTATGTGAAGGTTTCTGCTTTTTATGCCGGAAATATCTGCTACAACAGTTTGGCAAACAATGCTCCTTTGGGCTTTACTGCAAACTCCATCCGCTCTCCCGTTCTGGGATGAAAAAAAGATGTTTTTACCGAGCACAGTCCAATGGGCAGATATCCTTTCGGACAATTTTTATTGTACTTTTTGTCTCCCACCAGCGGATGTCCTGCATGGGCCATCTGTACTCGAATTTGATGATGGCGTCCCGTATCCAGATAGACATGAAGCAGGCTCACCGCTTCATTCTCATCATCCCGCCACATACCTGAAATAAGGCTTAAACCTTCTGATTTCGTAATTACTTTTTTTACTTCATAGGAAAGCCTTGCCAGTTTCGCACCTTTGGTCTCCTTTGACACCACTTTTGAGGTATTACTCTTTCCATCACGCAAAAGATAATTCTCCAATATTCCCGTCGGTTTCTCAAATTCGCCTTCTATAATTGCAAAATAACTTTTCTCTACGCTTCGCTCCTGAACCTGCCTGTTCAAAACTGCTGCAGCCTGGCTGGACCTGGCAAATACCATAATCCCCTCCACTGGCTGGTCCAAACGGCGTATCACAAAAATCTCTGTATTTCCGCCTTTATCAGCAAAATAATTTTTCAGTCTGCTGACCATGTCCTGCTGTCCCACTGCTTTGGTCTGGACAGGAACTCCCGGTTCCTTGTGACAAACTACAATTTCTCTATCCTCGTAAATAATTTCCATCCTATATCAAACCTTATGTTCTGCTCTCATCACTCATACTTTAAACCGATATCCCACACCCCATATTGTCTCAATGTACTGTGGCTTCGTGGTGCTGAGTTCAATCTTTTCACGTATTTTCTTAATATGAACTGTGACAGTTGCAATATCTCCTACCGACTCCAAATCCCAAATTTGACTGAATAATTCCTCTTTAGAAAATACCCGATTGGGATTCTGAGCCAAAAAAGCCAGCAGGTCAAATTCTTTCGTCGTAAACTGCTTCTCCTCCTCATTAACCCACACGCGCCTTGCCGTCTTGTCTATTTTCAAACCGCGAATCTCAATGACATCATTCTCCTGTACGCTGCTGTTAATCAAACGCTCATACCGGGACAAGTGAGCCTTCACTCTGGCTACCAGTTCACTGGGAGAAAAGGGTTTTGTAATGTAATCGTCAGCTCCCAATCCCAGGCCGCGGATTTTATCAATATCATCTTTCTTGGCAGATACCATCAAAATGGGCGTATTCTTATTCTCCCTAATTTTTTTACAGATTTCAAATCCGTCTGCTCCCGGCAGCATTAAGTCCAGAATGTACATGTCAAAATCTTCATTCAAAGCCCTTACCAGACCACGGTCTCCATTGTTCTCAATCTCTACATGAAATCCGCTCAGCTCCAGATAATCTTTCTCCAAATCAGCAATTGCCACTTCATCCTCAATAATCAATACTTTGCTCAATTTATTACCTCCTGATATTTTCGGATAACAAAATACATGATTGTTCCCGTACCTTCTTTACTGTTCGCCCAGATTTTTCCTCCGTGGTCCTCCACAATCTTCTTCACAATCGACAGTCCGATTCCGCTGCCTCCGGTAGCAGAATTCCTCGAAGCATCTGTACGGTAAAAACGTTTAAAGATGTAAGGCAAATCTTTGGCTGCAATCCCTTTTCCATTGTCCTCTATCTCAATCTGAATAAAATCTCCCACATCACGAATACAGATATTGATAAATCCCTTTTCCTTGTCCAGATATTTTACAGAATTTCCTATAATATTGTTAATCACGCGTCTGAGTTGTTCTGGGTCTGCGATAATCATAACGCCCTTATCCGCATAATTGATATAGGTCAGTTTGATATTCTTTGCTTCCAAATCCAGTCCCACTTCCTCCACACAGTCATTAAAATAATCTGCCACATTAATGCGGTTAAAATTATATGGAATCCGGTTAGTATCAATTTTGGAATACAATGTCAGCTCATTAATCAGGGTATCCATCTCATTTGCTTTATTGTAGATAGTACGGATATACTTATCATGCTTCTCCGGCGTATCTGCCACCCCGTCCATAATCCCTTCCACATATCCCTTGATTGCGGTGATTGGGGTTTTTAAATCATGGGAAATATTACTGATAAGAACCTTGTTCTCCTTCTCTCCTGACACTTTCTCTTCCGCAGACTCTTTCAGCCGGTAACGCATCTCCTCAAAGTTTCTGCACAATTCCCCAATTTCATCTTTCCCATCTGCCTCAATGGTAAAATCCAAATTACCCATTTTGATATTTTGAGCTGCCGCTTCCAATTTGCGAATCGGATTAATAATTCCCTGATAAATCCACATCGTCAGCATGCCAGCTGTAAAAATCAAAATCAGCACAATAGAGAGCATGAAATCCAACAGAATCCGCTTAGCCTCCGGCAGCATCTGGTCCATGGCGGTGACAATAAAAGCGCTCCCTCTGCCGCCGTCTTGAAACTGGAAATCAATCTGTTTGACTAATGCTTGTTCTTCTTCCTCAATGTAAAATCCTGAACTGGCATTTGGTATAATGTCACTGCCGTATTCGGGCAGGCATTCTTCCGACAAACTCTGTTTGCCGCTATCACCTTCATAAAACAAATCCTCTTCCCTGCGGACCACCAAATAAGAATATTTCTTTTCCAGCCTCTTATTTATCTTCACAAGATAAGAGATATCCTCCAATCGCTCTGGAGTTTCTTTGGCTACTCTCTGCAATTCCTCATAATCTGACTGGGTAACGTGGCTGAGCACCTTAAAAGAATTTACAAAATAATCATAGGCATTCCCATCTATATTGTAAATCTGACGTATTGTCCTCATCTGATACTGGCCAAATCCCCACATGGTAACGCCTGCCAGCAGCACCGGCACAAATATAATAATACAGAAAGAAATAATTAATCTGGTTCTCAATTTCATGATAACTGCTGTGACCTCCAACAGTTATTATTATATCAGCTTTTAGACAAAATCCTATGGTATTTTTCTAAAAATTTATAAAATTTGTATAAAATCAAATCGTCTACGGAAATAAAATTATTCTAAATGCTGCTTGTCCTCTGTCAAAATCATGCGGGCCTTTTCATATTTGGCACGCCAGGCTTCCTTCCTCTCTTCTGTGACAGAATCCGCTCCTGTCAGCCTGCTCATATCAGAATTGTGCTCTAAATCCGCCAGCTTCACAATCTTTGCACTTGGATGTTCTTGAATTCGCCGTATATAATTAAAATAGTCTTCTTTCGGAACTCGTGTCAGCAACCGGACAATCTCTGTCACTTCTCTGGGAAATTCCTGTTGAAGTTCCTCCAACGTCATTTCCGTATCTTCCAGCACATCATGAAGCAATGCTGCGCAGACAGTCATTTCATCTTCCATCTGTTCCGCTAGGTGAAATGCATGAAATACATAAGGGTCTCCGCCTGCGTCTACCTGCCCATGATGCGCTTGATAAGCAATTTTCATGGCTTTTTTAGTTAAAGTTGTATAAATCAAAGCAGATTCCCCCTTTTTTTAATTGTCTGACAAAACAAATTATTTTCTCTATTCTACCACACATAAACGTAGAAATACATCTCTAAAAATTATTTTTCTATAGATTGTTCCATGGTAATATGTCCTCTATAAATACTTCATCAAACAAAATGTCTGCTGATGTCTTGACATTATTTTGCCAATTTTAAATAAATATTAGGATTCTTGAACTAAGAATTGATTTTTCGACAGGACTACAATATTCAGACTAAGCCTGGACACTTACGGCAGATACAGGAATTACCTCTGTATCTGCCTTCTCTGCTATGTTGCCAATGCTGCAACACCAGGTCTTTCAAGCGTCTATATAATCTACTCCACTCCAAAAATTATAGATACGAAATGAGAATTTGATAATCTATTGTCAAATTTTTGAATCATTTTACTGTAATTTTTTCAGAATTTCCATGTCGCATCCTGAAAATTTTTATATTTTTGAAGTTTTCATTATACGACATGGCTTTCCTGTATTTCCTATGATATCTTAACTTGAAAATATTTAAGACTAATTAGGAGGGTTTTAACAATGAAAAATTTCAAGAAAACATTAGCTTTACTCGCTGCAACCACCTGTCTCATGGCAAGCATACTTTCACCAATCGAGAAGTTCTTCCCATCTGATTTCGGTGTTTCTACGCTTTCTTATTTTGACCTCAATCGTATAGAATAGAATATCATAAACTTTTTTTAAAATATTCCATATAATGCTTTTCAATAAGTTTAGCATTGTGATTCTGATTTAAGGCAGTTGCTATATAATATGCCTGCCTTAAAATTTTCTCACAGTCTTTTTCTGAGAACTCCGTTTCTTCTCCTTTTTCCAGCATCTGTTCCATATTCCACTCTATTTCGCCTAATAATTGTGGAAGAACGCTTGAAGTCTTTTCCTCTTTGCAAATTTTAATTCCTTGCTTTGCAATTTCAATGGCTCTTTTATGCTCTCCTAACTCGCCATACATATTAGTAATATTATCTAATATAAATAATTCAAGTATTCTCTTTTTCTCAGGAATACGATATCCACTGACCGTTCCCTCATAAATACTTTCTAAAAGTGCAACTGCCTTTCTTAATTCTCCTTCAATAAAATAAGTATTTGCAATATTACACAAAATTCTCACCTCATTTCTCATCAAAGGATAACTGCTGAAATCTTTTTGGTCTGCCTCTTCCATTGTTATGCTGAGGGCCTCTTTCAGCCTTTCCCTTCCCTCCTGAGGTGTCACTCTCTTCAGACTCCAGTCTACAATTGCCCTTGCTCCCATCACATATTGCCTGCTGTTTGGGCTGTCGTCCACCAGAGGTTCCAATTTACTCAAAAATTCATCTGCTTTCTCATACTCAAATTTATGCAGTGCGTTTTCATATTCTCTGGCATAATCCATCACCCGGACATCTTCCCCAGAGACCATGGCAAAAGCTCTGTCTTTCTCTCTTCCCATTCTTTCCATCAATTTCCTGTAAGTGTCTTTTCCTGGATTTTGTTTTCCATTTTCTATCCTGGAAATTGTCTGTGTATCACAGATTCCGTCACAGAGGTCCTCCTGCGTCATATGCAGTGCCAGCCTGTTTCTTCGGATTACAATTCCTGCCCGATACATTCCCATTTCAATACCTCCCGTAAATATTTCTCCACTTCCCTAGCTTTTTCATCTTCATCAAATTGATACAAATAATAAGACTGCAGACATTGGTTCACACATTCTTCCCATATCTGATTCCCTGGCTCTGCATTTATCTTCATCAAAATCTGGGCATAGAGAAAATGCATTTCTGCACAATAGCGGTAACTTCTTCCATCTCCCACCACTTCTATGCCGTCCTCTAACTCCCGCAGCGCCTCTTCTTCTTTTCCTTCTTCACACAAAAGTTTTGCTAATTCCAACTGTACCATGGGATAAATTTCTTCTTTTAGTTCCATAGAATAATGCTTTTTCATATAATTGTGTACACGTTTTAAATTTTCCATGTGATATTTCTGAACTTTTGTCAGCAAGATTTCGATTTCAATCTTACTCAGCAAAATATCCCCGATTTCTTCATTCTCTGGTGGAATGGTAAATTCCGACGCTTCTTTCAGAAATTCTTCCGCAGTCTGAAGGCTTTTCTGCCGCTCTGTTTCCTTTCCTTCTCTCCCCCACTCTTCCGCTTTCAGGAGCATAATCTTTGCTTGCTGCAATTTTATATACTGTCGATGCAGTTTTTCTCTGTCTACCATAGCGGCACAAATGGAAAGCTCCTTCTCTGCCAGCACCCTGTCTCGTTTTCCCAGAGCCTCCTCCACTCTGTCTCTCTGCCTGAAATATTTGGAATCATTTCCATCCAAAAGCAGTTCAAATTTGTTTACATTCAACCCTAGTCTCTCCAACAATGTCTGTGCCATCATCATCGGCGTATCCGTCTCCCCATTTTCTATTCTGGACATTGTCGGTACAGAACAGAGTTTTCTACACAAATCCGCCTGAGACACTTTCTGCTTCTTCCGATAATACCGGATTAGCTCACCTAACCTGTATCGATTCATTTCTTACTCCTTAATCTTTTGTATATTTAGGCACGATTATTGCCCCAAATAATTTCTGAATTTTTTATACAATTCAAGATTTAACGGGGAATATTTTCAATCGTTCCTATTATTTATATCATATCTCTTCATATTTTTTTAATCAATCCATTATCCCGAAAAAACTGGAAGTCATAATTGAATTTTTTTATAAATATCACTGCCCATATTCAAAGACCAGCTAATCAAAGAGGACTGTCAACAAATGACAGTCCCCGTGTAAATGCTTCATATATTGTGTCGTAATGTTACTGCTCTACCCTTCTCCTATTGCTATGTCCATGCCTGCCATGGCTGCTCCTGCTGTTCCCATTTCTGCGGAGACCTCTGGCACTCCGCCTCCCATCGCAAGTTCTGCTCCTGCCATCATTTCTATCTGCTGCTCAATTTGCTGTTCAATCTGAGCCTCCGTCAGTTCCATTCCATCCTGGCTTAATTCTAGTTCTACGCCGTTTACAGAATAATACACTGGCTGACAGGCCGTAATATCTGGAGCCTCTTCAGAATTGCTCATACTTTTTGTATATTCTAAATCCGCCTCGTCCATCTCTCCTTTTTCCAGAATGCGGTGGAGGCGGCGTCTCTGCTCTAATTCAAATTGCTTCTGTCTCTGTTTCTGCAGCTTCTGCAATTTCTCAAGTTTCATTTCCTGCCTGAGATTCTGCTCTTTTTGTTTCACTCTCACTTTAATGTCATTTTTCTGCTGCTGTTTCTCTGCCCTGGCTTCTTTTCTGTGTTTTCGCTGAATCTGTTCTTCCTGCTTAAGATTCTGAGTTTTCATCCGGGCACAACGCACCATTCTTTTTGCATGAATAATTGCCCTCGTCAGTTCCGATTCGTTATACTGTCCTGTCCCCTTGCATTTTAGCAGATTGGTAAGCTTCGCCTGAGCCTGGCAGAGAACTTTTCCTGCACTCTGGGATTTTGAAACTTGCAGCAATGCGTTACGTATTTCTCTTGGATTATATTTTACCGGTTTCTTTTTTGCCTTTTGGCTGCTGCTTCTGCGCGGAGCGCTGGTATGCTTTGTTCTGTTGACTGATACGTTTCCCTGCATACCGCCGCCAAAAATTCCACTGGTCGTATAACTATAAGCCGTCACCTTCATCTCGTTCCCTCCCTGAAACAAATTTAGGAAATCCTTTTCCTTATCTATTAATAACATCGTCACATTTCCACGAAAAATAACCATCCGCAAGAATACATTTCAAATATTCCTGAGGATGGTTATCTCTACAACACATTTCTATTTTCTTTTATACTAACTCAAGAAGAACTTCTAAGGCTCCGTCACCTTTACGCTGGCCAATTTTGACAATTCTGGTGTAACCACCATTACGTTCTGCATACTTTGGAGCTATTTCGTCAAACAATTTGGTTGCAACGTCAATCTTCTTGGTGTTTTTCTTCTTTCCTGCGTTTTCAGTCGGAACAGATTTTACAGAGTATAATACTTTGTTCATCTGATGTCTTGCATGCAAACGGGAAGGAAGGTCTTTCTTAATTTTCTTTTCTACTTCATCGTATACGGTAACTTTCTTACCATCTACAACTTCTTTTACTCTTTTTCCGTCTTTATCTTTGCGTGGAACTTTGGCAGTTACAGTAACTTCCTCAAAATTGTCTTTTTCTTTTACAGCCAATGCAATCAAGCCATCTGCAACTTTGCGGACTTCTTTTGCCTTTGCCTCTGTAGTAACAATTTTGCCATTGTAGAGCAATGCCGTTACCTGGTTTCTAATCAATGCTTTTCTCTGGTCAGAAGTTCTGCCTAATTTTCTATATTTAGCCATTTTCATAATCCTCCATTTTGGAATATCCGGCAATGCCTTTTGGTCTTATTTACCGAACATGTTAATTACAGGGCTTCGCCTTTTGGTCTTATAAACCCTGCTATGATATCCAAACGAACTCTAGCCGTTCGTTTGGCAGCACCCAGGTGAAGAATTTCATTCTTCACCTGGGTTTAATTGTAATCCTAATTCTTTTAATTTTGCTAACACTTCTTCTAAAGACTTGCGTCCAAGATTACGAACTTTCATCATGTCTTCCGGTGTTCTGTTTGTCAATTCTTCTACTGTGTTGATGCCTGCACGCTTCAAACAGTTGTAAGAACGAACGGATAATTCTAATTCATCAATATTCATCTCAAGAACTTTTTCTTTTGCATTGTCCTCTTTTTCAATCATGACTTCTGCAGTTCTTGCATTCTCAGACAAGTCAATGAACAGATTCAAATGTTCGCTTAAGACTTTTGCTGCCAAACTTACTGCTTCATCCGGTTCCAATGTACCATTAGTGTACACATCCAAAGTAAGTTTGTCATAGTCTGTAATTTGTCCTACACGTGTATTCTCTATTGTGAGATTCACGCGTTCAACCGGCGTATAGATGGAATCCACTGCAATGACTCCAATCGGTACGTCCTCGCTTTTATTTTTATCAGCACTCACGTAACCTCTGCCTTTGGTAATTGTCAATTCCATATATAATCTGGAATCTGTGCCACCATTCAGATGGGCAATTACTAAATCCGGATTCAGCACTTCAATATCCGGGTCAACCTGGATATCTGCTGCTGTAACTACGCCTTCACCTTCAAATTCAATGTAAGCAACTTTAGACTCGTTTGTTGGGCTGGTGTTTTTTAAAGCCAGATTCTTGATGTTCATAATAATCTCAGTTACATCTTCCTTCACGCCGGGAATGGAACTGAACTCATGCAAAACACTTTCGATTTTTACCTGGCTGACTGCTGCGCCTGGCAACGAAGAAAGCATGATTCTTCTCAAAGAATTACCAAGTGTAGTCCCATAGCCTCTTTCCAGCGGTTCTACGACGAATCGGCCGTACTTTTTGTCTTCTGAAATTTGAGCAATTTCAATTTTTGGTTTTTCAAAATCGAACACTACAAAGTCCCTCCTTTTCGGGTATCGTTGCTTGTTAATGATTATTTAGAATATAACTCGACGATA
>JAAWLS010000044.1 GCA_022798035.1 Lachnospiraceae bacterium
GCAGTTTTCAGATTGTAAAAGATACCTACGGGTTAGATACAGGCAAGACAATTATCTCGGAAGAAGTAGTAAAAAGTTTCCGGGGAGAAGAAATTACAAAATACGATTCCAAGAACCGATACATTGAACTGGCAATTCCTCTGAAACAGGCAGGAACAGAAGAGAGTCAGGGAAGTCAGGGCGTGATGCTGGTCAGCGTGTCCACAGACAGCATTATGCTGAATTATGATTATCTAAAAGATAACGCGCTGATTGTCGAGCTTGCAAATTTAGTGGTGATTTTTGGAATTGCTGTTTTCTGGTCCAGGCGTCTGGTGCGTCCTTTTGGAAAGCTGACGAAATATCTGGAGGAAGTTCAGACAGAGGACGAGGAAGTACTAATGATTTCTGATTATACGGAGACAGAGGCTATTTCAGACGCACTCAATGAGATGCGGGGAAGGATGCGTGTGATTGACGATTCCAGGCAGGAGTTTGTGTCAAATGTGTCCCACGAACTGAAAACGCCCCTTACTTCCATGAAAGTGCTTGCAGATTCCCTGCTGGCTCAGGGAGACGCCCCGGTAGAATTGTACAAAGAATTTATGGGGGACATTGCAGAAGAAATTGAGCGGGAGAATAAAATTATCAATGATTTGCTGTCTCTGGTGAAAATGGATAAGGCGTCCGGCAGTCTTGACGTATCGTCTGTAAATATCAATGACCTTCTGGAAATGATTATGAAACGGTTAAGACCCATTGCAGAGAAGCAGAATATTGAGCTGGTGTTGGAAAGCTTCCGTCCAGTCACTGCGGAAATAGATGAGGTGAAACTGTCTCTGGCCCTTACAAATTTGGTGGAAAATGCCATTAAATACAACAAGCCGGAAGGATGGGTGCATGTTTCTTTGAATGCAGACCACAAATATTTCTTTGTGCGGGTAGAGGATTCGGGAATCGGTATACCGGAAGATTCTCTGGAGCATATTTATGAGAGGTTCTACCGTGCAGACAAGTCACATTCCAGGGAAATCGGAGGAACGGGACTTGGCCTTGCCATTACGCGGAATGCTATTCTTATGCACCGCGGCGCTATCAAAGCCCACAGCAAAGAAGGGGAAGGAACGGTATTTACCGTCCGCATCCCATTGATGTACATTGTGTAGGAGAAAGGAATGGGAAAAAAGAGAATAAGTCTGTGTCTGCTGTGTTTGGTGTTCCTGCTGGCAGCGGCAGGATGTGGAAACAGACAGAAAGAGAACTCAGAGTATAAAATTTACTATGTCAACAAAGATAACACAAAGACCGTGGCGGTGGGATATGAACCTGAGACGTCGGATACGCAGGAGATGATAGAAGAATTTCTGCGGAAACTTCTGCAGAATGTGAAGGGCCCGGATTACCGCAGGGCAATACCAAAGGACGTGAAACTGGAGTCCTGGAAACTAGACAGTTCTCAGCTGTACCTCTATTTCAGCAGCGCCTATATGGAGATGGACAATGTAAGCGAGGTGCTCTGCAGGGCAGCTGTTGTGCGGACGATGATTCAGATACCAGGAATAGACTGTATTTCCTTTTATGTGACGGATTCTCCGCTTATGGATGAGAACGGCAGTCTGATTGGGCTGATGACGGCGGAGACTTTCATTGAGAATCCGGGAGAACAGATTAACACCATCCAGACGGCCAGCATCACACTGTATTTTTCCAATAAGGGAGGTACAAAGCTGGTGCCGGAAGTGCAGGAGGTACACTACAGCAGTAATATTTCCATGGAAAAACTGGTGATGGAACAGCTTTTGAAAGGTCCCAAGGGAAAAGGAGAACGTTCTGCCATTCCAGAAAATACGAAACTTGTGAATGTGTCAGTGCTGGATGGCGTGGGATTTGTCAATCTAAACGAAGGATTTCTCAATCAGAATTACGAGATTGCAGAACCTGTGGTAATTTATTCTATTGTCAACTCCCTGGCAGAGCTTCCCAATGTGAATAAAGTTCAGATTTCCGTAAACGGAGACAGCAATATGACTTACCGCGAGAAGATGAAGCTGAGCACCATGTATGAGCGGAATCTGGACTATGTGGACGAGAGCGCCCAGTCTCAGGAAGCCCAGATAGAAGAGGGAGACGAAAAAGTGATTATCAAAGAGGAGGAGTCAGGTGACTAATCGAATTGTCTGCTGCCTGACAATTTCTCTTCTTTTGGGAATTCTCTTTGAGCGGGAGAAGAGCTTGTGGCTTTTGACAGGAATGACGGCTCTTTTGCTTTACACAGGTATTGTAACTGCAGGAAAACAGGAGAAAGCCTGGAGAATTATCTTGCTGCGGAGTACAGCCTGTATGCTCAGTTTTGGCTGTGGGGCAGTTCATGGAGGCTCCCAGGCAAGACTGCAGGACAATCTTGAGACTCTTCTGCAGGAGGGAGATAAGATTACTGTCTGGGGAGAGGTTTCCAAAAAAGAAGAAAAGTCAGGGAAATATCTTTATTATCTGAAAGACACCCGGATACTTGTGGGTGATATCGTCTATCCCGGTTATGGGATTCTCGTGGAATTCAGCCCATTCCGCCTCGGTGCAGAATGGAAGCATTACAATTCTGACATGCATATTCAGCCAGGAAATATTCTGAAAGTGAATGGAGAATACGCATCATTTCAAATTCCCCGAAACGAGGGAAATTTCAATGAAAAACAATATTATCAAAGTAAAAAAATAGGATTTCGCCTGTATGCGCTGGAGAAAGCATCGGTGTATGGGAAAGGGAGCCGGTATGCGGCTTTTTTGGAAAAACTGCGTCAAAATTTGAAGGATGTGTATCTTAGATGCATGTCTGAAAAAGATGCAGGGCTGATGGCCGATATGACGCTGGGAGACAAATCTCTGCTGGAGAGTGAGGTGAAAGAACTATATCAGAAAGCAGGGATTTCCCATATTCTTGCCATTTCCGGCCTGCATGTATCTTTGTTTGGAATGGGAATCTTTCGTCTGCTTCAAAAATGTTCCTGCCCTGGAACGTTGAGTGCAATGCTGTCTGGGGGAATCGTCTGGAGTTTCGGTATGCTGTCTGGGATGGAGATTTCCACGAAACGGGCAGTCTTTATGTTTTTTCTGATGATGGCGGCACGAATTCTGGGATACAGCTATGATTCCGTGACAGCCTTAAGTGTCAGTGCATTTCTTCAGTTGTGGGAAAATCCTTTCGTTTTGGAATATGCCGGATTTCTATTTTCTTACAGCGCCGTTTTAGGTGTGACGGTAGTCTCTGCTGTGGTAAGAAAATCTTTTTGGCAGAAAAAACCTGGAGAGAGGAAGACGAAAGAAGAAAAAAGGTGGATTGGGCTGTGGAAGCAGGCAGGAGCCGGAATAGGAAATACACTTTTTGTAAGTTTCTGCATTCAGACGACCGCACTGCCTTTAACGCTCTGGTTTTACTATGAGGTGCCTTGCTATAGTGTGATAGTCAACGGGTGTATTCTGCCATTTTTGGGGGTCTTATTGAGCATGGGAGTGTTTGGAGCATTAGCAGGATGGATGTGCCCCCGGGCAGGAGTAATTCTGCTTACGCCTGTTGGGTGGATGCTCAGGGGAAATGAGTGGATTTGTCAAAAATTCTCAAGCCTGCCTGGCGCAGTTTGGATTTTGGGGAAACCCAAAATTCAGCAGATGATACTGTATTATCTGATTCTTATAGTGATTTTGTGGCTTCTCTGGAAAGGAAAGGGCAGAAAATGGCTGACAGGACTTTGCATTGGGCTGATTTTTTTGACAGCAGGTGAAAAACCGCAGTTTGAAATTGCGGCGCTGGATGTGGGACAGGGAGACGGAATTTTTATCGGAACAAAAGAGGGAGAATATTTTTTTCTGGATGGAGGCAGCAGCGACGTGAATCAGGTGGGAAAATACAGGATTCTGCCCTTTTTGAAATCCAGAGGCATTTCCTCCATAACAGGATGGATTGTGTCCCACGCAGATATGGACCATGTCAGCGGATTAAAGGAATTGTTGGAAGGAGGGTATGAAATCAAATATTTGATTGTGGCCGAAAATAGCAGAGAGGATGAGGCGCAAAAAGAACTGAGCAAATTGGCAGAAAAGGCAGGATGTGAGATTGTGTCTGCTGCGCCGGGAATGCAGTTTGGAACTTCCAGCGCAGTTTTTACCGTTCTGCATCCCGATAATCTGCAGGAAAGGGGAGGGACATGGGACAGAAACGAGAATTCCCTGGTAATCTCTTTGAAATATCAGAATTTTACGGCTTTGTTTACCGGAGATATCGGGACAGAGCAGGAAGAAAGACTGCTGAGAGAACAGAAGGTGGGGAGTGTTGATTTCTACAAAGCGGCCCATCACGGTTCCAACGGCTCAAACAGTCAGGAATTTCTGAAAGCGCTGAGTCCCAGGCTGACAGTGATATCCTGTGGAAAGAGAAATTCCTATGGACATCCGGGAAAAGAAGCCCTGGAGCGGATGCGGCGCATAGAAAGTGCAGTGTACTGTACGATGAACCGAGGGCAGATTTCAGTAAAGGCGGATAATGGAAATATCCAGGTTCAGTCTGTTTTGCCGGAAGAAAATTGACATCCTTAAGTGCGTCTGGTAGTATAATCAGGAAGAAATTGTGCCAGGACCTGCTGCGATTACATTTAGCGGGGCAGGGTCTGGCAGTATAGTCAGGATGTAGATGTTAAAAGGAGCAGGCACGTATGAAAGGCATTGATGAGGATATCAAAAAAGGCAGTTTCCTGCCGGTTTATCTGCTGTACGGAGAGGAAGCTTATCTGAAAAAACAGTATGGACAAAAATTAAAACATGCTTTAGTTTCTCAGGAAGATACTATGAACGCATCGTTTTATGAGGGAAAAGGGATTCATCCAGGAGAGATTATCGACTTGGCGGAGACACTTCCTTTTTTTGCAGAGCATCGGCTTATTTTTATAGAGAATAGTGGATTTTTTAAAGGTTCCTGTGAAGAGATGGCGGATTACATGAAACATATTGCAGAGAGCACATGTTTTGTGTTTGTGGAGGATGAGATAGATAAGCGCAGCAAAATGTATAAGGCGGTCAAGAATGCCGGGCGGGCGGTGGAGTTCACCAGACAGAAAGAGACTCTTTTGGTACAGTGGATTCTGACCAGGCTGAAACGGGAAAATAAGAAAATCACACAGCCTGTCATGCAGCTTTTTCTGGAAAAGACGGGGAACGACATGGAAAATATCGACAAGGAGCTGGAAAAGCTGTTCTGTTATACGCTGGGGAGGGAAATTATCACCCAGGAGGATGTGGAAGCAGTCTGTACCGTTCAGATTACCGGAAAAATCTTTGAGATGGTGAATGAGATAGCAGAGGGAAAGAAAAAACATGCCATGGAGCTCTACTATGATTTGCTTGCGCTGAAAGAACCTCCTATGCGGATATTGTTTCTCATCGGGAGACAGTTTCAGATTCTGTTGCAGGTGAAAGACCTGCAGAGCCAGGGATATGACAAAGGTTTCATTGCATCGAAAGCGGGAGTTCCGGAATTTGCTGTGAGAAAACATATGGCGCAGGCCAGAGGATTTACGGTGGAACAGCTGAAAGAGGCGGTTGCCAACTGCGTACAGGCGGAAGAGGATGTAAAGACAGGAAATATGAACGACAAAATGGCTGTGGAGCTGCTGATTGCAGCTAAGGTTTGATAAAAGCATATGTGCATTGGATAAGAGAAAATGAATCCTTTTGACCTGCCGCTTCCCATGGCCGCTTCCTGCGGCGTATTTGCTCTGCATAAGTCTGCGCATAAAAAAGAAGCCGACTGACGGTATCGGCTTCTTTTTTATGCGCAGACCTTTATGAAAAGTTTGCTGTTGATACAGCAATGCGCAACAGGGAAAAATATTCCCTCTTTCATTTCTTATATATAAACTAAGCAAGTTTGTTTACAGCTTTGGTCAAACCGGAAACTTTTCTGGCAGCGTTATTCTTGTGATATACGCCTTTAGAAGCAGCTTTGCTGATTTCAGAAATAGCAGCTGTCAATGCCTGTTGTGCAGTTTCCTTGTCGTTTGCTGCGATGGCAGCTTCTACCTTCTTAATAGAAGTCTTAACCGCAGATTTAATTGATTTATTGCGGGCTGTTCTGGTCTTAGTTACCAGAATACGCTTTTTTGCTGATTTAATGTTAGCCAATCCGTACACCTCCAATTTTTGTGAAATATGTGATGATTCCGATGTTTCATTAAAGCCGGACACGGACGTTCTAATGTAAACATACTCATACATTTTAGAACGAATTTTTCCGTCTGTCAATACATATTTCGGAATCTTTTGTAAAAAATAGTAACAGTTCAGCCAGCCGGAATAAATTGAGGAAACTCCCGGGTTGGACTGTTGCTGTTATTACACGATTGATAAATGGTGACTGAAAACATAATCTTGGAGGGATATTTATGAGTCAGTTTCAGGTGCGTACAGATTTGGCATTGGAAACTCGTGAGAAGTTTGAAGAGGACAATGTGGAAATCAAAGGAGTGCGGGTGGAAGAGGAATACCGCGAAGAGTCAGAGATTAAAATTACCACTATGGTGATTGAGACGGAGAACGGGGCAAAGACCATGGGAAAGCCAAAGGGAACTTACATTACGATAGAGGCTGCAAATATGGATACCCAGGATGAGGACTACCATCGGGAAATTTCCATTGAATTGGCAAAAATCATACGAAAACTGCTGCCAAGTCCAAAAGAGTCTCTGTCTGTTCTTGTGGCAGGTCTGGGAAATCGGGAAGTGACGCCGGATGCATTGGGACCCAGGGTGGTGGACCATATGCTCATCACAAGGCATGTGCTGAAGGAATTCGGCAAATATGCTTTTGGGGAAGAGGAAGTAAACGCAGTCAGCGGAATTGTTCCAGGCGTCATGGCCCAGACGGGAATGGAAAGCCAGGAAATTATCCGCGGCGTTGTGGAGGAGACGAAACCGGACGTGATGATTGCCATAGATGCTCTGGCGGCCAGAAGCACCAGAAGGTTAAGCCGTACGATACAGATTACGGACACGGGTATCAATCCGGGGTCCGGCGTGGGAAACCATCGTCACGGACTGTCAAAAAAAACGATGGGAATTCCCGTCATTGCAATCGGGGTGCCTACCGTGGTGGATGCGGCCACTATTGTGAATGATACCATGCATACGCTGATTCAAGCTATGGAGGAGAACAGCCATCTGCAGACCTTGAGTACAGGATTGAATGCATTGAACGATATGGAAAAATATGAATTGATTCGAGAGCTTTTGTCACCTCAGTTAAATACCATGTTTGTCACGCCCAAGGATATTGACGAGTCAGTCCGGCGTCTCAGCTACACCCTTTCGGAAGGATTAAATATTGCCTTTGCATAAATGTTTTCGTACAGGCATATATTTAATTATTCGCAAATGGTTAAAGGGAAAAGAATTTGACAGGAAAAATGAAAAGAAGCTTTAGGAAAAGAAAGAAAAAATCAGGAAAATATATACGGGAGGTTTTGTGCGGCCTGAGTCTCCTGTTTGTACTGGTGTGCTATCAGAATATGTCAGAGACGGGAAAAGCGCCTGCATGGGAGCAGATAGGCGCTTTTCTTAAAGAAAGCATTGCCCAGAAAGCATGGGAAAATTGCATGATGGTGATGGCGGCAGAAGAAAAAGAGGAGGAATCCCTCTCTCTTGCCGGATATGTCAGAAAGAAATTGGAAAATTTCTATCCTATCTGTAGTTTTAAGGAAAACTGGTCAGAGTATGATACCCAGGTGGAGAGCGATTTGACCTACGAACTTCTGGCGGAAAATGAACAGAAGCTGGAGAAAGAAAAGCAAAAGAAAGAGCAGAAGGAAAAAGAGAAGGAAGAGAAAGAAAAAGAGAAACAGGAGAAGGAGAAAAAGAAAAAGGAGAAGCAGAAGAAAGAACAGAAAAAGGAGAAAGAGAAAAATTCTGGAAAAACCGAAATTTCCAGAGAGAAACTAAAAGATTTTGACTATCTGGTACAGAATTTTTATCAAATTGACCGGACGACTACCGTAGACAGCAGCCAGCTGAATATCGAGGCTCTTCTGGGAAAAAATATGAAGCTGGAAGGTGGAAATGAGGACGTGCAAATCTTGATTTATCACACTCATTCCCAGGAAGGGTATGCAGATTCAACTCCTGGAGATGCCGGCAGCAGCGTGGTGGGAGTGGCGGAAAAACTGACGGAACTGTTGAGAGATAAATATGGATTTAACGTACTGCATCATACAGGAGAATACGATGTGAAAGACAGAGATAATGCCTATTCTTATGCGGGGCCGGCTCTGGAACAGATTTTGGCGGAGCATCCCAGCATTGAGGTGGTGATTGATTTGCACAGAGACGGCGTAGCGGATACAACCCATCTGGTATCAGAAGTAAATGGGAAGCAGACAGCTCAGATTATGTTTTTCAACGGACTGAGCAGGACTACGGCAAACGGAGATATCTCTTATCTGGCGAATCCGTATCTGGCTGACAATCTCGCTTTTTCTTTTCAGCTGAAGCTGGCGGCAGAGGAATATTATCCGGGGTTTGCCCGCTCCAACTATTTAAAAGGATATCGCTATAATCTCCATTATCGTCCTAAGAGCCTGCTGGTGGAAGTTGGGGCCCAGACGAATACATTAGAGGAAGCCATGAACGCTATGGAACCTCTTGCAGATATTTTACATAGAGTACTTGCGCCTTAACCAGCCGTGCCGGGGCCGGAAGGCGGGAAAAAGACCATGGAGGAAAACAGGGAAAATGCAAATGATGGATTGGAATCAGTTGAAAGACAGAGACAGAAATCAGTGGGAAGAGCTTTTGCTGCAGTCTATGCAAAAGTTAGACCCGGTTTACTGGTCTGGGGTGAAACTGGCGGAGGACAGTCTCTACGGGGCCTTTCATCTTCATGAGGGACAGAAAGGAGAGAACCAGCTGATTCGGGTGTCTTTTTTGCTGAACCAGCAGGATTTTATACTGGTAATCCTGAAAGATGACAATGGCATATTGCAGAAAACAGGAGATACGGGAAAAAAAGAGGAGCGGACAGATGGAAAAGGGACGGACATGGAAGAAGGTTTGGAAGCGCTGTTTGAAGGAATTTTAAAGAGAGGACAGCAGAAAGTAGAGCAGATGGAAAAATATCTGATTGATGTGGAGCAGGAAATTGTGAAAGGGAAGATTAACCGGAACCGGAATCAGACAATTTTTGAGTGCAAGCGGACCCTTGCAGTGTGGAAAAACGACTATGGGCAGTTTTTAAATCTGGTGGAAGGAATCAACGGACTGGAACAGAAAAAGAGAGAAGATAAGGGGCAGGTTCTGAGGGAGGAATCTGCCTGTTATTTTCGTGTCTATGAGAACAAAATGAGACGTCTGACGGAAGAGACACAGTTTCTGTATGAGGAATTAGTGCATATCCGGGAAGCGCTGGACGCGGCGCTTTCCTATGAACAGAACAGAATTATGAAAGTGTTTACCACAGTGACTACCGTGTTTATGCCCTTGTCTTTGATTGCCGGCTGGTACGGAATGAATTTTGCCTGGATGCCGGAGCTGCAGTGGCGCTACGGTTATCTGTGCGTGGGCGTTTTAAGCGTTTTAGTGGTCTTGGTGTGCATTTGGTTTTTTAAAAAGAAAAAATTGTTTTAAAGGTAAAAAACCGTTGCGGATAAATACCTGAAAGTATATACTGTATAGATAAAAGAAATTACGATGTACTTTTGGAATTACCTTGCAGAATCGGGTGCAGAGAAACTCTGAGAGTACAGGATGAAATACAGGAGGACTTTCAGGAAATTATGGCAGCAGTGGATAAAAGCAAAATCAGAAATTTTTGTATTATTGCGCATATAGACCATGGAAAATCGACATTGGCAGACCGGATTATTGAAAAGACCGGACTCTTAACCAGCCGGGAAATGCAGGCTCAGGTTTTAGATAACATGGATTTGGAGCGGGAGAGAGGCATTACCATCAAAGCCCAGGCAGTCCGTATTGTGTACAAGGCCAAAGATGGAGAAGAGTATATTTTCAACCTGATAGACACACCGGGACATGTGGATTTTAACTATGAGGTGTCCAGGAGTCTGGCAGCCTGTGACGGCGCGATTCTGGTAGTGGATGCAGCCCAGGGCATTGAGGCTCAGACATTGGCTAACGTTTACCTTGCTCTGGACCATGATTTGGACGTGCTTCCTGTCATCAATAAAATAGATTTGCCCAGTGCGGAGCCGGAACGTGTCATCGAAGAGATTGAGGATGTGATTGGTCTGGAGGCTCAGGATGCACCTCAGATTTCGGCCAAGACGGGATTGAATATTGAGGAGGTTTTAGAGCAGATTGTGGAGAAAATTCCGGCGCCGAAAGGAAGTGCAGACAATCCGCTTCAGGCCTTGATTTTCGACTCTCTGTATGACTCCTACAAAGGCGTGATTGTATTCTGCCGGGTGAAAGAGGGAAGCGTAAGACCAGGCACCCGGATTCGGATGATGGCCACAGAGGCAGAGGCAGATGTGGTGGAGGTAGGTTATTTTGGAGCCGGCCAGTTCATTCCCTGTGAAGAATTGACGGCTGGAATGGTGGGATATATTACTGCCAGCCTGAAAAATGTCAGGGACACCCAGGTGGGCGATACCGTGACAGATGCAAACCACCCATGCAGTGAACCTCTGCCGGGATATAAAAAAGTCAATCCTATGGTGTACTGCGGCATGTATCCGGCTGACGGAGCCAAGTACCCGGACTTGCGGGATGCGCTGGAGAAACTTCAGTTAAACGATGCAGCCCTGCAGTTTGAGCCGGAGACTTCCATTGCTCTGGGATTTGGTTTTCGGTGCGGCTTTTTAGGTTTGCTGCATCTGGAGATTATCCAGGAGCGCTTGGAACGGGAATACAATTTAGACCTTGTGACTACTGCGCCGGGAGTTATCTACAAAGTCCACAAAACCAACGGGGAAGTCATTGAACTGACGAACCCTTCCAATCTTCCGGACCCTGCAGAGATTGAATATATGGAGGAACCTATCGTCAGTGCGGAAATTATGGTGACTAGCGATTTTATCGGAGCCATTATGGACTTGTGTCAGGAACGGCGGGGAACTTACATCAGCATGGAATATATGGAGGAGACAAGAGCTCTCTTAAAATATGATTTGCCTTTGAATGAGATTATTTATGATTTTTTTGATGCCTTGAAATCACGCTCCAGAGGATATGCCTCTTTTGACTATGAGATGAAGGGGTACGAACGCTCAGAGCTGGTGAAACTGGATATTTTAATTAATAAAGAAGAAGTGGACGCACTGTCTTTTATTGTCCACAGTGGGACAGCCTATGAGCGGGGCAGGAAAATGTGTGAGAAATTAAAAGAGGAGATACCAAGGCATCTCTTTGAAATTCCCATTCAGGCGGCCATTGGCAGTAAAGTGATTGCAAGAGAGACCGTAAAGGCCATGCGCAAAGACGTACTTGCAAAATGTTACGGCGGCGATATCAGCAGAAAGCGGAAATTGTTAGAGAAGCAGAAAGAGGGAAAGAAGCGGATGCGCCAAATCGGAAATGTGGAAATTCCTCAAAAAGCCTT
>JAAWLS010000045.1 GCA_022798035.1 Lachnospiraceae bacterium
CCTCCGGGCACTGAAAAATTCAAAATGATGATTTTAGGAAAATAAAAAATGCTATGCAATCAAACAACTTCTTGCATAGCATTTTTTATTTTTCCGTTTGCCTGGCATTTGTCATAATTTTGTGAATGTTTCCTTATGGCCCCCATCCTTGCTGCGGGGTATTTGACTTTTTGTGCCGCCTTATCTGCTCCACGTTTAAGACTGCCGCCCATTTATTTCAAAAACACTGCACCTGCTCCGCCAGAGATTTTCTAACTTTCTTCCGTGTAATTTCCACCAGGTTCAATTTTGTCATATCCACAATCTGAACAGGAACACTATCCCTGCAGGCTCCTTCCCGCAGAAGCAGCATCAAAGATTCCTGTGCATCCTCAGATTTCATGTCAATAAAATCCACAATGATAATTCCAGAAAGATTCCGAAGACGAAGCTGACGCAGAATCTCCTCTGCAGCCTCCAGGTTAATCTTAAGATAATGTTCCTGCACCTGTTTTTTCGAAACACTTTTTCCGGAATTCACATCAATCACCGTCAGGGCTTCCGTAGGCTGAATCATCAGATAGCCTCCGGACTTCAGCCATACTTTTTCCTGAAGGGCCTCCTGCATTTGAATTTCCAGGCGGTAAAGGTTTGGGAGCGTTAAGAAATCGTCCTCATAAAATTTAAGTTTCTTTAAATCCTCCGGCTGATACTTGGCCAAATAATCTTTCATTGTCTCGAAAAGTTCCCCATCATCCGTAACTACTGAATGAAGGTGAGACTGATTGACATTTTGGAGCGTGTGAAGATATTCCGGCATCTGCTCTCTCAGACAAGAATACGGGGTTCGATGAGGGGCCGTTTCCCTCAATCTGAGATATTCCTGACTCAGCTGTTCATACTCTGCCAAAATTTCTTCTTTTGCGGCCAACGCTGCATTTGTGCGCACAATAAGCCCAAACTCTCCATTTGATTTAAAACTTAAATCTTTTTTTAATTTATTTCGCATTTCGGAATCTATTTTTTTTGAAATTCCTATCTTTATATTTTCACTGGTCAGCACAAGATATTTGCCAGATAGATTCAGATTTGTGGTAACTCTGGGAGGTTTTGATTTACTGCTCTCCTGAGCAATCTGTACCACCAGCTCATCCCCCTGCACCAGCTTGGGACTGTTGATTTTTTTTACAAACAGCGGTGCCCTCATGTCCTCCAGAGGATAATAACAGGGCATTCCGGGAGCAATCTCAATGAAAGCTGCGTTGAGATTTTTGACAATATTCTTTACTCTTCCCACATAAATATTCCCAAGTATTCCCTTCTGCTCCAAAGGCTCCAAATTAATTTCCAGCAGTTTCTTTCCCTCATACAAAGCCGTCACAATATAGATTCTTCCGTTTCGCCTGAGTTTTGTAACAACTAATACGTTTTCCATACATTATTTCCTCTGAGATTACCATTTCCATGGAATTCCGCATCAACAGAAAATCCTATTGATATCTGCTGTCCTACGCTAAGAAAACCAAGGAGCGCTTTTATCAACAGTTCTCTATATTTTCCCCCAGCTCTCCCAGAGGAAGAAAAGTTGGAAATGTTTCTTCCCTCTCTTTATAAGACTGTTTGAGCCGCTTTAAATAATTCAGATAACGTTCTCTCTCTTTCTCACCTTTTACGGGAACATCATCTGATTTTGCATAAACTTCAAGGCGGTGTATCTGAAATTGAAACGGATTGTAATCTGCCTGGCAGAATCTGCAGAAAGCTTCCAATATCAGTTCCGGTTTCAGGTTATCGCTGCTTCCGGTACACACCTTCAGAAACAATCCCCAGTCTGCAGCTTCATTTTCTGGATGATTCCTCTCATTTCTGTCCAGGAGCTTCATCTCATAGATGAGAGGTTTTAAATTCATCTCAACCTCTTTTTTCTTTGTCTGTTTTAAAATGAAAATCTCTTCCTGATTTTCATAAAATCCTTGAATCTTTTCCTGAAGCTCCTCTCTGCTGCGGAACAAGGGCTCATATCCTGGTTTTTCAAAGATGAAATAATCGGCCGCAGCCACCAGAGACATAGCTGACTTCGCAGTGTCTGGTAGTTTCTTGTATTCCAGAACAGAAATACCCTCCACCATAGCCTGATTCAAATCATGAACAGCCTCTTCACTGGACTTTGAAGTGCTGACTTCTATGTCAAAATACTCCCCATCACTGCTGACTCCTACACCCAAAGGAGCTGCAAAGGACATAATCTGATGGGGGCTGTATCCTTCTGAGTAAGCAATATCAATCCCGGCCCTGCGGATTGCCTTCTGGAAGAAACGCATCATATCCAGATGACCGACAAATTTCATAACCCCATATTTTTGAAATTTAATTCTGATGTTCAAGACAGATACCTCCCTGAAATGCTGCAGCTCCGCAGCCATTGCACTGCTGTCTGCAGTTTAATGTTACTTTTTCTTCTCGTGCCCGCGCCCATTCACGTTTTAGAAACTCTTTTGACACACCGCAGTCAATAAAGTCCCAGGGAAGAATTTCATCCTCATCCCTGACGCGAAGATTGTAAAAGTCAATGGAAATGCCGCACTCTTCAAAAGCCTCCATCCATTTCTGATTGTCAAAAAACTCACTCCAGGAGTCAAAAATACATCCTTTTTCATAGGCCTTTCTGAGAACTTGTCCCACTCTCCGGTCTCCTCTGGCAAACACTCCTTCCAGTACTGTCACGTCAGCTTCATGCCAGTTATACTTTAAGCTCTTCTGGTTCAGCTGCTCCTTCATTTCCTCATTTACAACCCTGGCTCTTGCCAGATATTCTTCTTTCTCACACATGGAAGCCCATTGGAAGGGGGTAAATGGTTTTGGCACAAAAAAGGAAGTGCTGATGGTAATCTGACATTTTCCCTTTCTCTGCTCCTTGGGAATCTCATAATATCTGCGGGCAATTTTATCTGCAAGGCGTGGAATCTCTCTCATATCCGCCTCTGTCTCGGTGGGAAGCCCCAGCATAAAATACAATTTTACCTTCTGCCATCCTCCTGCAAAGGCAAGGCCGGCACCGTCTAAAATCACATCCTCCGTCAGTCCTTTGTTAATCACATCCCGAAGCCGCTGAGAACCGGCCTCCGGTGCAAAAGTCAGGCTGCTCTTCCGGACATCCTGAACTTTTTTCATCACTTCCAAAGAAAAAGCGTCAATCCGCAAAGAGGGAAGGGAGATGTTAATTCCCTGGCTTCGATGTTCCATCAAATGATTGATTAATTCCGGAAGCTGGCTGTAATCACTGGAACTTAAAGAACTTAAAGAAATTTCTTCATGTCCGGTACTTCTCAACATATCGTCTGCACATTGCTTTAACATATCCACATTCCGTTCTCTGGTCGGACGGTAAATCATACCTGCCTGGCAAAACCGGCATCCACGAATGCACCCTCTCTGAATTTCTAAGACCACTCTGTCCTGAGTTGCTTTAAGGTAAGGAACCACAGGATTGCGGGGATATGATGTATCACTTAAATTCATTTCAATCTCTTTCTTCACCGTTGCCGGAACGTCTTCATATTTTGGATGAAAGGATTCGATTTTTCCATCTTCTTGATAGGACACTTCATAGAGAGAAGGCACGTAAATTCCAGGCAATTTACAGGCCGCCCGCAGAAATTCCTGTCGGCCTCCTCCTTCTGCTCTGACAGACTTATACAGCGCAAACAAGTCATCATAACGTGTCTCTCCTTCACCGATGTAAAAGAGGTCAAAAAAATCTGCCAGTGGTTCCGGATTGTAAGTGCAGGGGCCTCCGCCGATTACAATTGGATATGACTCTCCCCGCTCTTTTGCCAGAAGGGGAATCTGGCTTAAATCTAAAATCTGCAGGATATTGGTATAACACATTTCATATTGTATGGTAATTCCCAAAAAATCCATGTCCTTCACCAGAGACTGGGTTTCCAAGGTAAAAAGCGGTATTTCCTGCTCCTTCATCAATTGATGTAAATCACTCCAGGGCGAATACACCCGCTCACAATACACATCAGGCCGCTGATTGAACATATCATACAATATCTGGATTCCCAAATGGGACATTCCTATTTCATACACATCCGGAAAACACATGGCAAAACGAATTTCCACGTCTTTTGGATTTTTTCTCACCATATTGACTTCATTCCCGATATAGCGGGCCGGCTTATCAATACGCAGCAGTATCTCATCACTTAAAGCTAATTTTGTCATAACGTTCGATTCCTTTTATTTAGACTCTTCCAACATATGGGCCAGTTCCTGAATGGGCAGAGGATTCCACTCAATCTGAGTGTACAAATCCTGAGTTTTATAATTGTGAAATGTAATCTGCTCTTTGTCACAGTATACAAAAATTACAAAAATCACAATGGCAATTACAGTGCGTATTCCCAGACTGGAAATTCCAACTTCCCCTTCCTCCTCTCTGCCCTCAGAAGGGGATAATTTACTGCGGGTTCCTCTTTCCGATGCTTCTCCCTGCCCGGAATAAAAAGATTCCCGAATTCGGTTTACATAGTCCCTCCGCTCCGCAGCTGTTTCTTCCAATGGTTTTATCATAGCGTTCTCCTGAAACTTCTTTGTTACAGTTTAGTACACAAATCAGAAAAAAATACATGTTTGGGATAAGTTTCAGCCCAGAACTTCAAAAATCAAAGAGGGATAACTGGTTGGATTCCGGCAGAGTGCCTAAAATCCCCAAATCATCCATCAAATCAATCACCGTCTTTGAGACTTTTGTCCGCTGGCGGAAATCATCTTTGGACAAAAATGGCCCGTCTTTTGCCGCTTCCACCACTGCCTCCGCCGCTTTATCTCCCAATCCCTCAATGCTGTCTAAGGCAGGCATCAGCTTCCCATCCAGAATCTGGAACAGATGCGCTTTGGCCTCAAACAAATCCAGCGGTACAAATTCAAACCCTCTGGCGTACATTTCCTGCACAATTTTCATGTCCTTTACCGTATCCTGCTCCTTTTTTGTCAGCGTGTCCTTTCTCCGCTCAAAATCTGCCAGAAAATAATCTAACTTTTCTCTTCCCTGGCACATGAGCTCATAATTGAAAGAGGTGGCACGAATACTGAAAAAAGCGGCATAGTAAGCCAGCGGATGAAATATTTTGCAGTAAGCAATCCGCCACGCCATCATAACATAGGCTGCCGCATGGGCTTTTGGGAACATATACTTAATTTTTTTGCAGGACCAGATGTACCAGTCCGGCACCTGATGTTCTGTCATAACTTCTTCCCACTCCGGTTTCAATCCTTTTCCTTTTCGGACGCTCTCCATAATGGTAAAAGACAGTTCGCTTTCTATTCCCATGCCAATCAGATACGTCATGATATCATCACGGGTACAGATGGCTGTGGAAATGGTTGCCTTGCCTTCCTGAATTAAGGTCTGGGCATTTCCCAGCCACACATCCGTGCCATGAGACAGACCAGAAATGCGGACAAGGTCTGAAAAAGACTGGGGATTGGTGTCAATCAGCATCTGAATAACAAATTCTGTCCCAAACTCTGGGATTCCCAGGGAACCCAGCTGACAGCCGCCAATATCTTCCGGTGCAATGCCCAAAGCCCTCGTATTCTGAAACAGAGACATAACGTCTTTATCATCCAGTGGAATTTTCTGAGCGTCAATTCCTGTCAAATCCTCCAGCATACGAATCATCGTAGGGTCGTCGTGTCCGAGAATATCGAGTTTTAGCAGGTTGTGGTCAATGGAATGGTAATCAAAATGGGTGGTGACAATATCTGTAGTCATATCATTGGCCGGATGCTGAATGGGCGTAAAAGAATGAATCTCTTCTCCCAGAGGAAGCACGATAATTCCCCCTGGATGCTGCCCGGTAGTCCGCCGGATGCCCACACATCCCTGCACAATGCGGTCAATCTCACATTTTCTCTTCCGCATTCCATGTTCTTCATAATAATTTTTCGTATAGCCAAATGCTGTCTTGTCTGCCAGTGTTCCGATGGTTCCCGCCCGAAAGGTCTGTCCATATCCAAAAATAACTTCACAGTAGGCATGGGCTTTACTCTGATATTCTCCGGAAAAATTCAAGTCAATATCCGGCTCTTTATTTCCCTTAAATCCGAGAAACGTCTCAAAAGGAATGTCAAAACCTTCTTTTTTCAGCATCTCTCCGCACACCGGACAAGGTTTGTCCGGCATATCACACC
Source organism: Lachnospiraceae bacterium (assembly GCA_022798035.1). Taxonomy (GTDB): domain Bacteria; phylum Bacillota; class Clostridia; order Lachnospirales; family Lachnospiraceae; genus Petralouisia. Next base: position 6,181 of record JAAWLS010000045.1, read on the forward strand.
CAGCCCGGCCTGCATAAGCTCTGACTTCCTCTGAGTCGAAGTCGCTGTAATGACATTTAGAACAGTAGTAATGGGGCGATAAAGGATTTACCTCAGTGATGCCTGCCATCGTGGCCACAAAGGAAGAACCTACCGAACCCCTGGAACCCACCAGATAACCGTCCTCATTAGATTTCCACACCAGCTTCTGGGCGATAATGTACATCACAGCATATCCATTGGAAATAATAGAATTCAGTTCCCTCTCTAACCGCTCATATACAATGGAAGGAAGATTTTCTCCATAGATTTCATGGGCTTTGTTGTAACAGATATCCCGAAGCATCTGGTCTGAATTTTCAATGACTGGCGGACACTTGTCCGGCCGTACCGGAGATATTTTTTCGCACATGTCGGCAATTTTCTCTGGATTGGTAATTACCACTTCCTCTGCTTTTTCACTACCCAGATAAGAAAATTCCTCCAACATTTCCTCTGTGGTGCGTAGAAAAAGCGGAGCCTGATTGTCTGCATCCTTGAACCCTTTTCCAGCCATGATAATCCGGCGGTACACCTCATCCTCCGGGTCCAGAAAATGGACGTCGCAGGTGGCAACTACAGGTTTGCGAAAATCTTCTCCCAGTTTTACGATTCTGCGGTTGATGTCTTTTAATTCTTCCAAAGAAGCCACCACAGGATTTTCTCCACGCAGCATAAATTCATTGTTCCCCAGAGGCTGAATTTCAAGATAATCGTAAAAACGCACCAGTCTTGCAATCTCCTCCTCCGAGCTTCCTCTGAGAATTGCCTGGTACAATTCCCCTGCCTCGCAGGCAGAACCAATCAGAAGCCCCTCCCGGTGCTTGAGAAATTCGCTTTTAGGAATCCTGGGCTGTCTGTGGAAATAGGTCAGATGGGAGTCAGACACCAGTCGGTATAAGTTAATTCTTCCGGTATCATTTGTTGCCAGAATAATAGCATGGTGACTGGGGAGTTTTTTGATGTTTTCCACAGAAGTGCTTCCAATATCATTGATTTCTTTTAATGTATGTATGCCCCTCTCCTGCAGTATTTCCATAAATTTCAGAAAGATTTCCGCCGTACATGCGGCATCGTCTACGGCCCGATGATGATTTTCCAAAGATATTTTCAATGCCTTAGCCACCGTATCTAATTTAAAACGATTCAGCTGCGGAAGTAAAACACGGGCGAGGGCTACCGTATCAATCACTGTATATTCGCAGGGAAATCCCAGCCTTTCACAATTTTTACTGATAAAGCTCATGTCAAATCCGGCATTGTGCGCCACCATCACGGCTCCTTCGCAGAACTTCAGAAATTTGGGAAGTTCCTCCTCAATTACCGGAGCATCCAGCACCATATCATCCCGAATGCCGGTCAATTCTTCAATTTTGAATGGAATGGGAACCTGAGGGTTGATAAAGGTAGAAAAACGCTCCTCTATCTTTCCATTTGTAATTTTCACCGCTCCAATTTCAATAATTCGGTTATTAACGGGAGAAAATCCTGTGGTCTCCAAGTCAAACACCACATAAGTTTCTTCCAGTTTCTGGTCCCCTGGATTTTCCACTATTTGCTTTAAATCATCTACAAGGTAGGCTTCCACGCCATAGAGTATCTTAAAGTCATCCTCCGGTGAAATGGCATGATTGGCATCCGGAAAAGACTGAACATCCCCATGGTCTGTGATAGCGATAGCTTTATGCCCCCATTTCATGGCACGTTTGACGATATCTTTTACTTCAGAGACGCCGTCCATGTCACTCATCTTGGTATGGCAGTGAAGCTCCACCCGCTTTCTGGGACTGGTATCTACGCGTGCTGTGGTAAAATCCGATATTTTTTTAATCCCTGTCACTGAGCCAATGGTAAGTTCCCCATCAAACCGGTCAATCGTTGTAATTCCCTTTATCTTTAAAAATGCTCCTTTTTTGAGCCCCTCTGAAATCTCCGGCACAGCTTCATTTTTCGCAAACATTTTTATCATAATCGTGTCTGTGAAATCTGTAACGGAAAACATAATGATTGTCTTTTCATTCCGAATTTCCCGCATTTCCAGAGTTAAAATTTTTCCCCGGATGACAACCTCTCCAATTTCTCCTGCAATCTGTTCAATGGGGATAGCTTCCTCCTCAAAATCCCTTCCGTAAAGGACATCCGGATTATCTGATTTTCTGAAACCGTTTCCTTTGAAATTGCTTCTTGAACTGCCCTTTGGAGAGCGGTTCTCTGTCTCTATCTTCTTGGAATTTCCATTTTTTCTCTCTGTCTGCACAGGATTTACTGCGGTATGGACTTCCCGGGAGACATCGTTTTTCTCCAAGCCGGCTGCTTCATGATGTTCCCTTTCATCCGTTGGATGTTCCCCAGCAGAATTTGCCAAAGCATGACTGATAATCTCCTGCACCTGATTTTGAATTTGGATATCGCTGTTTTTTTGATGTTTTCTCTTTGCAGGCTCTATATAGTCTACCTGAATATCCACATCCAGCCCGCAGCGCTCACAGATGATTTTCTCCAAAATCTCTGTCATCTCTTCTGATTTCTGCCTTGCAATCACAGAATCTTCAAAAACAATCTGCATGTTGTGCTCTTTGGGAAATGTAATCTGGGCCATGCGCAGCACATTGTATTCCAGCAGGCTGTAGGTGCGGAACTCGTCTAAAATGCTGTCTTTGTAGACATCCATAAGCTTTCTTGGATTGTACTGCCCGGAAAGACGAAACTTTTCAAGAATTTTCACGGAAAGATTGTGATTCGGAAAAAGCTGCCTTTTGATTTCTGATTCCAGGCCATAAATGTTCCTCTTTTGAATCAGCCGCGGACTCAAAAGATATACTCTGAGATGGTCCTGATTTCGATTGGTGGACACTTTTGTCACTTCCACCTCACCCATCAGTTTTTCCATTTCCGACGGAACTTTTAAATCCGGAAATACATCAAAAAACAGCTTGCTCATAATTCCTATTCACTCCAATGCAGTAATTCATACCAGAGAGCTGCCAGCAGCTCCTCTTCTTTCACCTTTTTAAAGATTTCACCGTGTTTGATAATCAGACCTTCTCCGACGCCTCCGGCTATTCCAATATCTGCCTCTTTGGCCTCTCCCGGCCCATTTACCACGCAGCCCATCACTGCAACTTTCAAATCCAGCGGAATATCGCTCACCATATCTTCCACCTGATTTGCCAGTGAAATCAAATCAATCTGCGTTCTTCCACAGGTAGGACAGGATACCACTTCAATGCCTCCTCTGCGAAGTCCCAGGGTTCTCAGGATGATTTTTGCAGATTTAATCTCCTCCAGCGGGTCTCCGGTCAGAGACACTCTGATGGTATCTCCGATTCCCTGACCCAATATCATGCCAAGCCCCAGGGCTGACTTAATATTCCCGCTGGTAAGAGTACCGGATTCTGTAATACCCACATGAAGAGGATAATCCGTCTTTTCGGCAATCAATTCATGGGCACGCACACACATCATAACATCTGAGGATTTGATGCTGATGACAAGATTCTCATATCCCATCCGCTCAATAATATGGACTTTATCAAGGGCGCTTTCCACCAGCCCTTCTGCTGTGACACCATGATATTTTTCTACTAATTCCTTTTCCAGAGAACCGCTGTTGACCCCCACGCGAATGGGAATGCGGCGCTCTTTTGCAGCGTCAATCACTGCCTGAATTCTGTCTTCGGAACCGATATTGCCCGGGTTGATACGAATTTTATCTGCACCGTGTTCCATAGCTGCAATGGCCAGCCGATAATCGAAATGAATGTCTGCCACCAGAGGAATTGTGATTTCCTTTTTGATTTCCTCCAAAGCCTCCGCTGCCTCCATAGTAGGAACTGCACACCGGATAATCTCGCATCCTGCTGCGGTAAGCTGTTGAATCTGTGCCACTGTTTTTGTGACATTTTCTGTCGGTGTATTAGTCATAGATTGAATCAAAACAGGATGTTGATTTCCAATCACCTGATTTCCGATTTTTATCTCCCTTGTTCTCTTCCGAGCGATTTGGTTTTCCATGGAAATTTCTCCTTTATCTCTACAAAATGTTCCGTATATCGTTAAACATCACAAATATCATCAGAGCCATCAGAGCCATCAGTCCCACAAAATGTACCATTCCCTCTTTTTCTGGAGAAATTTTTTTCCTGCGGACTGCCTCGATAATGAGAAATACCAGTCGTCCTCCGTCTAATGCAGGAAGTGGAAGAAGATTCATGATTCCCAGGTTGGCTGACAGGAAAATAGAAAAATTAACCATACTGAGCACTGCCAAAGCGGTTCCGCCGCTGGACTGATTGCTGTCATAAATATCTTCCATGGTTTTTACGATACCTACCGGACCGGATAAATCTTTCACGCCCACTTTTCCGGTTACCAGCAGGCGAAGGCTCTCAATGGTAGTGGAAATCTGGTACCGCACCTCATAAAAGCTGCCGGCAATGGTTTCAAGAAACGTTCCTCTTTCCCGGCCTCCTCTGCCGCTTAAGCCCAAAAGTTCCCGGCCGGATTCTTCTTCTAATTTGGGTGACAGCATAACAGTGTGGCGCTGTCCATCCCGTTCATACACAATCTCTGTGTCCTCACCCGGATGAAACAGAGAATACTGGCTCACTTCCCGGAAAAAATGAGTGCGGTAGCCATTCATGGAGATGATTTCATCTCCCTCCTGAAGTCCCGCTTCTTCTGCCGGAAATCCTTCCATTACGCCAGACAGCACTGGCCGGTCAAATCCCACTGTTCCCACTACAATCAATGCAAATATCCATGCCATAAGGAAATTAAAAGCTGGTCCTGCCACCACCACACTGATGCGGGCCCAGATGGACTTGCTGTTAAAAGCCCTCTCATTCTGGCTCTCTCCATCTTCTCCTTCCATCATGCAGGCTCCGCCAAAAGGAAATAGTTTAATGGAATATTTTGTTTCCCCCTTTGTCACGCCTATCAATGTGGGCCCCAGCCCAAGGCAGAACTCATTCACCTGTATGCCATTTAATTTGGCAAAGGTGAAATGACCTAATTCATGGAATAAAATAATGACACTGAAAATAATAATTGCAATTATAATGTTCAAATTACCACCTACCCTCTATTAAAGTATAAACCTCTGTTTCCGTCTCAAGAATTTCCTCCAGACAGGGATTCTCCCTGAAACAGCACTGCTCCATACATGTATCTATAATTTCTGGAATTTCCAGAAATGAAAGCGCCTTTTGAAGCCTT
>JAAWLS010000046.1 GCA_022798035.1 Lachnospiraceae bacterium
CGAAATAAAATGGAAAAATTGATTATCTGTATTGAGGTTGGAGCCTGGGAGAAAGCAGAAACATTTTCCCATAATATCAAAGAACTGGTGGAGGAAGCTCCCCAGGATATCAAAAAAGCGGCTTTTCGTCTGGAAATGAATGTCCGGAAAGAAAAATATGAAAAAGCTCTGGAGCAATATAATAATTTAAAAGAATTATTTGAGGAAAACATCGGAGGAATGTGAGTATGGAAAATATAGAAAAATCTGGCACTGTGCCGCAGATTTTAGTTGTGGATGATGTGGATGCCAATCTGATGATTCTGGAGAATATTATTCTGGAGATGGGATATGAACCGAGGTGCGCCAACAGTGCCAGTGAGGCGACGAAATTGATTGCAGAAAGTCTTCCTCAATTAATTCTGCTGGATGTATTTATGCCGGAGATGGATGGGTATGAGTTATGTGAGAGATTGAAGGAAAATCCGATTACCAGAGATATTCCCATTATTTTTATTTCCGCGGCAGATTCCAGCGAAGATAAGGTGCGGGGATTCAAATTAGGCGCGGTGGATTATATCGGCAAGCCATTTGAGGTGACGGAAGTTACCATGCGGGTGCGGAATCACCTGAAACTTTATGAGATGCAGCAGGAACTTGAACTGAGTAACCGCCGTCTGCACAGCGTTATCAGCAGCCAGGCTAGACGAATTGAAGATGAACAGAAAAATATCCTCTATGCTTTTGCCACATTAACGGAGGGGAAAGATACAGATACCAGATATCATCTGGACAATGTTGCCCATAACTGTTGTCTGTTGGCACAGAGCCTTCAGTTCAGCCCGGAGTTTTCGGAAGAAATATCAGAGAATTTCATAGATACCATTGGGGTGGCTTCCCGGCTTCATGATATTGGGAAGATTCAGACACCATGCAATATCCTGATGAAGCCAGGACCTTTAGATGAGAAAGAGATGGAGGTTGTAAAACGCCACGTAGAGCAGGGAGCAGAGATTTTGGAGCGGGTATATGCAGGTACGCCGGAAAACCGATTTCTTCCCATGGCTATTGAGATAGCACGTTTCCATCATGCCCGCTGGGATGGAACGGGATATCCGGAGAACCTTCAGGGGAAGGAAATACCTTTATCGGCAAGAATTACCATTATTGTGGATATTTACGACACATTGAGAGGAGACCGGTGTTATAAGGAAGCTTACAGCAAAGAAGAAAGCCTGGAAATCATTAAAGAAGGAAGCGGAAGTTTCTTTGACCCGGAGATTGTAGATGTGTTTTTGAAGATACAAAATCAGCTTCTACACAGAGATGGATAGCAGTAACGGAATTGACAAATAGGGGTGAATATAGTACCATAGATGATATGGTATGAGTATGATATAATATCGAAAGGTGTACAGTGCCCGAATGGGCAAAGAAGCCATGAGGCTGCAAAGCAGTCCATGGCATAATCCGATATAAGCTTATGTAATAGGAGTAGATTCTTATGATTACGGAACAGGAATTTCATCGGATTGTAGTATATGTGAAGCAGAAATATGGGATAGACTTAAGCGGGAAACAAGTGCTGGTCAATGGAAGAATGGAAAATTATCTTCTGCGGAATGGCTACAATGGTTACGATGAGTACATGGCGAAAGTAGAAAAGAATCCCAAAGGTGAGGAAGCACGGAATTTAATCAATGTGCTGACTACGAATCATACTTATTTCATGCGGGAATTTGAACATATGGATTTTATGAGGAAAGTAATACTGCCTCAGATTAAGGCGAAGGAGGCTGCCAGCAAAGACGTCAGAATCTGGTCGGCAGCATCTTCCACAGGGGAAGAACCATATACAATAGCTATGGTATTGAAAGATTATTTTGGCCTGGAGCACAGTAGATGGGATACGAGAGTGCTGGCTACCGACCTTTCCACGAAGGTATTGGAAAAGGCTCAGAAAGGAATTTATTTGAAAGAGCAGATAGAGCCTTTACCTGAGAGCTGGAAGAGACGATATTTTAAACGTGTGAGTGAAATGGAATATCAGGCCAAGCAGGAGTTGAAACAGGAATTAATTTTTCGGCAGTTCAATCTTATGAATTCATTTCCATTCCGCAAAAAATTTCATATTGTATTCATGCGGAACGTAATGATTTATTTTGACGATGCCACTAAGCATCAGCTTCTTCTGAAAGTATATGATTGTCTGGAACCTGGTGGTTATCTCTTTGTGGGGACCACGGAATCTGTTGACAGGAAGGGAACAAACTTTAAATATGTGGAGCCATCCATATATCGAAAATAGAGTTGAAAGTATGAAAGAAAGCGGGAAAACAGGATGCGTAAAATCAGAGTATTAGTGGTAGATGATTCGATGCTGTTTCGTAATCTGCTGGCACAGAGTTTGAGCGAAGACCCATACATAGAAGTAGTGGCACAGGCGGGAGACGCCTATGAGGCGCGGGATGCTATCCTGAAGTATCATCCGGATGTTATGACACTGGATGTGGAAATGCCGAGAATGGGCGGAATCGAATTTCTCAGAAAATTACTGCCTCAATATCCATTGCCGGTGGTAGTAATCAGTGCAATGGATGAGAAAGTATTTGATGCTATGGAAGCCGGAGCAGTAGACTTTGTATGCAAACCCAGTACGGTGGAGCGAGACAAAGTCAGTGCATTTTTGAAGAAAGAGCTGGGAACTAAGATAAAGATTGCCTCAACAGTAAAAGTGGGGAAATTAAAACGAGCAGAGACGTTTCCCGTCAATAATAAGGCTGCAGTGAAAAGCAATATGCTTATCGCCATCGGAGCCTCTACCGGAGGGACAGAAGCGATTTATGACGTTGTGCGTCAGTTCCGAAAAGACATTCCAGGAGTTGTGATTGTGCAGCATATGCCTCCGGGATTTACGGAAATGTATGCCAACAGGCTCAATAACCAATGCCAGGTAGTGGTGAAAGAAGCAGTAACCGGAGACAGGGTACTGCCGGGCCAGGTATTGATTGCCCCTGGAGATAAACAGATGCGTCTTGTGAAAGTAAACGGGATGTATCAAGTAGAATGTAAACATGGCGAAAAAGTCAGCGGGCATTGTCCTTCCGTGGATGTGCTGTTCCAATCGGTAGCAAAGACTGCCAAGAAAGATGCCGTGGGCGTAATCCTTACCGGTATGGGCGGCGATGGAGCAAAAGGGCTGCTGGAGATGAGAAATGCAGGAGCTATTACCATCGGCCAGGACGAAGGAAGCTGCGTAGTTTATGGTATGCCAAAAGTTGCCTATGATATTGGCGCGGTTCAATATCAGACGGAACTTTCAAATATAGCAAACAAAATATACAGCGTGTTAAAGGCAAATTAGAAAGGAGAGCAGCATATGAAAATTTTACTGGCGGAAGATGATTTCGCGAGTCGTAAATTTATGGCAAATTATCTGGAAAAGTATGGAGAATGTGACATTACCGTAGATGGCGAAGAAGCAGTAGATGCTTTTTTGATGGCATTGGAGGATGAAGAACCATATGATTTAATATGCCTGGATGTCATGATGCCGGTATTGGACGGTTATCAGGCGCTGAAAGCCATTCGTGATATTGAAAAAGAACGCGGAATTCAGGGTAATAAAGGTGTGAAAATTATTATGACCACAGCGCTGAATGAAGAGAGAAATGTAAAGAAAGCTTTTGAGATGGGCTGTACTGTGTATTCCGGTAAGCCGATTGATTTAGAGAAATTTGAAAAAATATTGAAAAAATTGGAATTGATATGATGACAGGGAAGAAGAAGCATTCAAAAAAATACAATGGGAAGAAAGGGGGCTAAAAAATGGCAGAGGATTTTAACACAGACAGTATGCTGGATATGTTTTTGTATGAGAGCGAACAATTGCTGGGAGACCTCCAGAATACTGTATTGGAGAAAAAAGATGAAGACAGTTTCGATGAGACCTCCATTAATGAGATTTTCCGTGTCATGCATACAATAAAAGGTTCTTCGGGTATTATGATGTATGAAAATATCACGAAGGTGGCCCATAAACTGGAAGACGTATTTTACTATTTGAGAGAATCTCATCCGGATAATGTTCCCCATTTGGAGCTGGTGGACCATGTGCTCGATGTGGCTGACTTCATAACAGGAGAATTGGATAAGATTAAAGAAGGAGAGACACCTGACGGAAATGAGACTAAAATTGTAGAGGGAATTGATAAATTTTTGAAGAAAATCAAATCCGGAATTGAGGAAAAGGGAGAAGAACTGCCGCCTGAGAATACTTATGTGGCGCCCAGTCAATTCTATATTCCGCCTACTGGAAGCGAGAGCTATAAATATTATAAAGTTTCTATTTATTACCGGGGTGATACACAGATGTGTAATATCCGGGCGTATACGGCAGTTTACTCTTTAAAAGAAATTACAGATGATATGGAATATATGCCAGATGATATTATCTCCAATGAGGAGAGTGGAAATGTCATTCTGGAAGATGGATTCCATATGTTGATTAAATGCCAGTGTTCCAGTGAGGAGATTGTGAACGCCATCGGCGATACTTCTGGTATGGACCGTGTGGAAGTCAATGACTGTACACAGCAGGAATTTGAGATGGGCTTCCATGACAGGGGACAGGAACCGATTGTCATTGAAATGCATGACAAGGAGAAAACAGAAGAGGGCAAGAAAGAAGAAAAGAAAGAGCCTGCGCCTGGCGACTATGTCATTAAGAATAAGGAGACAGGAAAAGGTAAGAAACTGGCAAAGAACCAGCCGAAGCCTTCTCATAAGCAGTCTTATATCAGTGTGAATGTAGAGAAGATGGACGCTTTGATGGATATGATTGGAGAACTTGTCATTTCCGAAGCCGTTGTACTGCAGAATCCTGATTTGAAAGTGCCGGGATTAGACCTGTCTAATTTCCAGAAAGCTGCAGGACAGCTTTCTAAGATTACCACGGAGCTGCAGGATGTAATTATGTCCATGCGTATGATGCCTTTGACGAATACGTTCCAGAAAATGAATCGTATTGTCTTTGATGTGTCCAGAAAATTGGGAAAAGACATTGAACTTGAGGTAATCGGTGAAAATACAGAGGTTGATAAAAACATTATTGAACATATTTCCGACCCATTGATGCATTTAATTCGTAATTCCGTGGACCATGGAATTGAGGAAAAAGAAGTCCGCATTGCAGCAGGAAAGAATCCAAGAGGAAAGATTACCCTGGAAGCTAAGAACGAAGGCGGCAAGGTGTACATTATCGTAAGAGACGATGGTAAAGGCCTGAATCGGGAAGTTCTGTATGAAAAGGCAAGAAAGAATGGATTGATTGGAAATCGGGCTATGTCGGATTTTACAGATAAAGAAATCTATCAGTTTATCACCTATGCGGGATTTTCCACGAAAGAGCAGGTAACGGAGTATTCCGGCCGAGGCGTTGGTATGGACGTGGTGGTGAAAAATATTCAGGCCATTGGCGGCAAGCTGGAAATCGACAGTATGGAAGGCGCCGGCTCTGAGATGATTATGAAGATTCCATTGACGCTGGCAATTATCAACGGAATCGTAATGCAGGTAGGAAATTCTACGTTTGTAATCGAAACAAATGCAGTGAAGGAATTTGTGAGAATTAATAAAGAGACAATTGTGAAGGAGCCGGATGGAGAGGAGTATGTAATGCTCCGAGGCGAGTGTTATCCATTTATCCGACTGAACGAGATGTATCATTTACCAGGTTCAAACACAGATATTGAAGAGGGTATCGTAGTAGTATTAGAACATGAAAATAAATATGTCTGTGTATTCATTGACCAGTTGATTGCAGAACAGGAAATTGTAGTAAAGCCAATTCCTTCCTACATTAAAAAAGTACAGGGGCTTTCAGGATGCACCCAGCTTGGTGATGGAAGCATTGCATTGATTCTGGATATTGCAGGCTTAATTGCTGGACAGGAAAGGAGTTAAACCATGGCAGAAGAGTTGATGGAAGAATTGGAAGAACTGGAAGAATTGGAAGAAGATGATTTACAAAAAGGCATGTATATGACCTTCCGCATTGGGGATGAGTGCTACGGAATTGCCATTAACTATGTAAATGAGATTATCGGTACACAGGCAATCACACCGGTTCCGGAGGTAGAAGATTATATCAAAGGTTTAATCAATATCCGAGGGAAAATCATACCGGTAATTGACGTGAAAATCCGTTTTAAACAGGAGCCATTTGAGTATATGGACCGTACCTGTATTATTGTGATTGATGTAAAAGATACAATGGTAGGACTGATTGTAGAGCAGATTGCAGATGTAATCACGATTGATGAAAAAGATATCATCCCGCCTCCGTCGTTGAATCAAACCAGTTATGGAAAGGATAAATATGTCGTTGGTCTGGTAAGGGTGGCAGACGAGGTAAAATTGTTGTTAGATCCTGAAAAGCTTATCAGAGACGAAGACCCGATGATGCCGGAACAGTAATCGTCGGTAAATAGAAATTCATATAACGGGAAAAGGACAAGGAGGATAAGAGTCATGAAAGATATGAAAATGAGGACACGGTTGATTGCCGGTTTTGCAATTATTGGGGTGCTGATTCTTGCAATGGGAGTAATCAGTTATACTGTTTTGAGTTCATCCGATGCGGAGACGCTGAGAGAGCAGATTATCCTGGCAGTTTTGCTGGTGGTAACTTTATCGTTCGCTATTGGTTTGTCTGTAAGTATTTTGAGAGATATCCGGCGTTCTTTGGATATTCTGATTGATGCAGCAAGAGAAATTGCAGACGGTAATGCCAACATTACACTGAATAAGCTGAAGAACGACGAGTTTGGTGAAGTGGTGGATGAATTCCAGAAAATTATTGATAACATCAAATACCAGGGTGGTATTTCAGAGATGATTGCAAAGGGTGATTTGACTGCTGATGTGAAGACAAAAGGCGACAAAGATGTCCTTGGCAATGCATTGGTAGATATTATCCGGGAAAACAATAAGATGCTTTCTGATATCAAAGAATCTACGATGCAGGTGACGGTAGGCTCGGAACAGGTTTCTGACGCCAGTCAGGCTCTGGCCCAGGGAGCAACAGAGCAGGCCAGCGCAACAGAAGAAATTACTGCTTCTATGAATGAGATTGCTGAGAGAACGAAGGTAAATACAGAGCAGATTAATGAAGCAAATGATTTGGTTGAGAACATGGGGAAAGAGGCAATCGTTATCAATGACAGCATGACAGAGATGATGGGTGCTATGACAGATATCAATGAGGCTTCTGAGAATATCTCCAAGATTATTAAAGTAATTGACGACATTGCATTCCAGACGAATATTCTTGCTCTGAACGCTGCTGTGGAGGCGGCAAGGGCAGGCATTCATGGAAAAGGATTCGCCGTAGTGGCAGAAGAAGTGAGAAATCTGGCAGGAAAGAGTGCTTCCGCGGCCAGTGAGACGGCAGAGATGATTGAGGATTCCATTAATAAAGTTGTGCTGGGCTCCAAACTGGCAGAAGAGACCAGCGGTTCTCTGTCAGATATCATGCACAAGATTGAGCAGGTGGTAGAACTGACACACAGTATTGCAGTAGCTTCCAATGACCAGGCTACGGCAGTGACCCAGATTGACCAGGCAATCAATCAGGTATCTCAGGTTACTCAGACGAATTCTGCAACCAGTGAACAGTGTGCGGCAGCCAGTGAAGAGTTGTCAAATCAGGCAGCAAATCTGCGGCGTTTGGTGGGCAGCTATAAGTTAAAAGACAATGGAGGCAGCCGTTTCAACGTTGCAGCAGAGGATGACATATACGGAAAAGTCGATGAGAATGAAAAGATTATTTCTCTGGAAGGCGACTTCGGTAAGTACTAATCAGTATGAAATGTGTCATTTGAGACAAGATATGTAAGAAAATGAAAAAGGTCTGTTTACATAAGTGTAAGCAGACCTTGTGTTATGCACACGGCCATTCAAATGGAATATATCAGTGAGCCGGTAAATACCCGGCGCGCAGGCAGAGAAAAAATCATCTCTGCCAGATTGAGAGAAAGTCTGAGAGAGGGAAAGAGAATGACAAGGAGACTGAGCAGGGTACAGACCATTGCCCTGGGATTTTTATTGATTATTGCAGTGGGGACTGTATTACTGATGCTTCCCATCGCTTCCAGAAACGGAGAGAGTACAGGATTTCTAAATGCGCTTTTTACAGCTACCAGCAGTACCTGTGTGACAGGCCTGGTTGTGGTGGACACATATAGTAATTGGACGATATTTGGCCAGCTGGTTATTATGCTGTTGATTCAAATTGGCGGACTGGGATTTATCACTATCGGTGTGTTCTTTTCCATTTTCTTAAAGAGGAGAATTGGGCTGAAAGAAAGAAATCTGATACAGGAGAGCGTCAACACCCTTCAGATTGGCGGAACAGTGCGTTTGGTGCGGAAAATTGTTTTTTACAGTCTGGCTATTGAGGGGACAGGGGCCCTGCTGCTGATGATAAGATTCATTCCGCAGTTTGGCGGTGCCAAAGGAATCTGGTATGGCGTTTTTCATTCTGTTTCAGCTTTCTGCAACGCAGGATTTGATTTGATGGGGCAGTTTGAGCCCTATGCTTCTCTGACGATGTATTACGATGATGTTCTGATTAACCTGGTGATTATGGGACTGATTATCATAGGCGGCATTGGCTTTATTGTCTGGGACGATATTTCTGTTCACAAGTGGAACGTAAAAAAATATATGCTGCACACAAAAATTGTGCTGGTGATGACAGTGACATTGATTCTGGCAGGAAGCATTTGCTTTTATCTGTTTGAGCGGGAAAATCTTTTGGCCGGTATGGATGCAAAAGGCCAGATTCTGGCCTCTGTATTCGGCGCTGTGACCCCCAGGACAGCAGGATTTAATACGATAGACACCGGAGCCTACACAGAAGCGTCAAGGCTTTTGACGGTACTTTTGATGTTTATCGGGGGAAGTCCTGGTTCCACGGCCGGAGGAGTGAAAACTACCACAATGATGGTGATTCTCCTGTATATCTGGTCCAGCCTCAGAAATAAGAAGGGGCTGAATATTTTTGGCAGAAGGCTGGATGAAGATTCCATTAAAAAGGCCAGCACGGTATTTTTTATCAATTTACTGCTGGCTTCTGTGTCCACACTGCTCATGTGCGGAATTGAGAGTTCCCTTCCTCTGTCAGACATTTTTATGGAGGTGTTTTCGGCAATCGGAACGGTGGGAATTTCCACAGGCATTACGCGGGACATTACCATTGTCTCAAAATGGCTGTTAATCTTTTTGATGTACAGCGGCAGAATCGGCAGCATGTCTTTTGCATTGTCCTTTACAGAAAAGAAGCAGGGCTCTTTGGTGGAACTGCCGATAGAGCGTATTACCATCGGTTAAAGTGAGACAGGAGAAAGGGCGGAGGAACCGCTTGTTTATCCCAGAATTTGGGCATGGCAGATGTGCCCCAGGAGGTAGAAATGAAATCAATTTTAGTAATCGGAATCGGAAGATTCGGAAAACATTTGTGTGAGGATTTGGTGAAAAATGGCAATGACGTGATGGCGGTGGATGAAAATGAGGAAAATCTGGAAGATATTCTGCCCATTGTTACAAGTGCGAAAATTGCAGACTGTACGAAAGAGGAAGTTCTAAAAGGATTTGGCGTTAGCAATTTTGATATCTGTTTTGTGTGTATCGGCACAAATTTTCAGAACAGTCTGGAAGTGACCAGCCTGCTGAAAGATTTCGGCGCTCCTTATGTAATCAGTAAAGCCACCAGAGACATTCAGGCAAAATTTCTTTTGCGAAACGGTGCAGACGAAGTGGTTTATCCAGACAGAGACATTGCGAAGCGGATTGCCGTGAAAGTCAGCGCCAACCATGTCTATGACTATATGGAGATGGGAGAGTATTCTATTTATGAGATACAGCCTTTAGATGAGTGGATTGGAAAATCCATCAAAGAGATGAACTTCCGCGTGAAATATAATGCCAATATTCTGGGAATTAAACAGAGCGGGCAAACAAGCCTTCTGCCGGATGCAGAGCATATTTTCCAGAAAGAAGAACATTTGATGGTAATCGGAAAGAGAGAGGATATTGACAGAATTTTAAAAAGGCTGTAGAGTTTTACAGCCTTTGGAATAAACATAGGATAAGAAACAAAAGGAGATAAGAAAATGCTGCAATATATCGCAGAACTTGACGGCAGTATTCTGCTGTTTATCCAGGAGTTTTTACGGCTGGAATGGCTGGACCCTCTTGTATTGTTTCTCACGAGCCTGGGAAATGCGGGGGCTCTCTGGATTCTACTTGCAGGACTGCTCTTAATACAGAAGAAGTACCGGAAGACGGGATATGCCGTTGCAGTTTCCCTGCTGGTGGGAGCATTCATTACGAATCTGCTGCTGAAAAACTGGGTCTGCCGGCCAAGGCCTTACGATGTGATACCAGAACTGCAGGCGCTGGTGACAGCCCGGGATTGGTCGTTCCCTTCCGGCCATTCCACCAGTTCCATAGCGGCTGCAACAGTTATGCTTTGCCAGCTGCCGAAAAAAGCAGGCGTCCCCGCCTTTGTTATTGCAGTGCTCATCTGTCTGTCCAGGCTGTATGTGGGAGTTCATTATCCCACAGACGTTCTGGCTGGTATCCTGATTGGGGTGCTGTCAGCAGTGGCTGCCATGAAGATAACAGAGCAGGTGATGAAAGTAGGAGAGAATAGACTTCGCGATTAACGATTTATGGAAACACAAGCAAGGAGGAAAAACAATGCCCCAGGGAAATCCAAAACCAGGAGAATTATATCTGCATTTTAAACAGAAGCTATATCAAATTGTGACTGTGGCCCGGCATTCAGAGACAGGAGAAGAATTAGTCATTTATCAGGCGTTGTACGACTCCTTTCAGACTTATGCAAGGCCTCTTGCAATGTTTATCAGTCCTGTGGACAGAGATAGATATCCCGATGCCGGACAGACGTACCGGTTTCAGCTGGTGGAACCGGCGTCTCTGGCGGATTCGGACGAAGTGCCAATGAGCCCCAAATTTCAGTCAGATTTGGATGGGAAACCGACAGGGCGGAATCCATCGGCCCCGAAGTCTCCGGAGGAGAAATTGATGGCATTTTTTGATGCAAAAACAATGGAAGAGCGTTATGAAATTCTGCTGGATATGAGGGAGAATATTACGGACCGAATGATTAACAATATGGCGGTAGTTTTGGATGTGGTGATTGAGGAAGGGCCTTTGGAGCAGAGATATGAAGAGCTGAAAACCTGCGTCCGTACCTTTCAGAGATATGAGATAAACAGATAGAAAAGGAGGTTGCCCCTCCTTTTTTTCTGTGCTAAAATA
>JAAWLS010000047.1 GCA_022798035.1 Lachnospiraceae bacterium
TGTCGAAATGTCCTGTAAAAAAATGGCGATTTTCGTTTGCCTTTTTCCTGAGAAAAGACTACAATAGGGACAGAGGAGCCAAAGAAGAATGAACGATTTATTGAAATTACAAAAAGAAATTGAAATTGTACGGAAGAAGTTGGATGTAGCCGCAGGAAAAAATGTCTGGGCGCCGGAATGCTATCAGGTGAGTATTCAGCTGGACAAACTGATTGAAGACTACATGCAATACAAAGAGGAGATTCAGCTGCTAAACTGCGGTTGAAGTAAGAGGAAAAATAGAATATAGGGGAGTCAGCCAGAGCTGATGCATTCGAGAAGAATGAGAAAACAGAGTTAGGAGTAAATTTTATCTTCTAACTCTGTTTTTTTAGTGACAAAATCCGAGAAAGCAGGTATAATGTGAATAACTATTCTATAAAAGGATTTCGGTATCAAAATGATACCCTGTATTTATTTCAGAAGATTGGGAAGTCGAAATGACAGGCAGCCTGAATCTTTAGAATCATAACTTAGAAGAATGAGGTCATAAAAATGGGAAAAACAACAACAAAACTGGTAAAATCAATTGCGGAGTTGAAAGAGGCTGATTATTCCAGCGAGCCGGAACTGCATGATGTGTATCAGCGTCTGGTAAATGGAAGAGAGCAGTTTGCAGGGATTTTAGAAAAAAATATCAAGGCAGTTATGCAGATTAGTTCTCTGGATTTGACAATGCAGCATGAAACCGACAAGATTCTTGAGATATCCCGCAATGTGGCAAAGGCAACAGAAGTTATTTTTGGAGCATCCTCAGAAGATTCTTCTGTGGAAGGCAACAATTCTTTGGAAGAATTGACAAATACGATTATCAAAGTGTCAGAGGAGACAGAAGAGGTGTATCGGAAGATAGAGGAGGGGCAGAATGAACTCACCTCAGTGAAAGAGCTTTCCAGACAGGCAATTGAAGTGTCCAAAGAAATGCGCAAAGACATGGATGATTTGCTTGGAATTATCAATAATATGAACGAAGTAATTGCAGGAATTGAGTCCATATCACTCCAGACAAATCTGCTGGCGCTGAATGCTTCCATCGAGGCGGCGAGAGCAGGAAGAGCAGGAAGAGGATTTGCAGTGGTGGCAGACGAGATTCGTGCTTTGGCAGAACAGACCCAGAAATTGACGGGAGATATGGGGAATTTTGTGGAGGGAATCCGGGGAGCTTCCCAGAAGAGCGCAGGAAGTACTACAAACACGATAGATGCACTGGGAACAATGACAGAGAAAATAGGAAACATATGGGTATTGAACGATGAAAATCAGAAACATGTATCTCAGGTAAGTGAATCCGTTACTTCGCTTGCGGCAGTCAGTCAGGAAATCAGCAGTACCATGACGGAGATGGAGAATCAATTGAGAAGCAGTACGGATTTCATGCAGGAAATCGGAGGCGAACTTACGAAGGCCACAGAACCCGTGGTGGAGATAGAGGGAATGCTGGATAGAGCGTTAAAGCAAATGGGAAATATGGCGAACGACGCATTTTTTCACCTGAAGAACCGGGAATTTGCAAAATATGTGCAGACTGCGATTACAGCGCATCGGACTTGGATTAGCAATCTGAGGAAAATGGTGGAAGCACGTTTGGTTTCCCCGCTTCAGCTGGATGCTTCCAAATGTGGTTTTGGGCATTTTTACTATTCCATCACACCGGACATCGAAGAGGTGAAGCCTATTTGGGAGGCTTTGGGGGAGAAACATAGAAAATTCCACGGATACGGCTCAGAGGCGATTCGGGCTTTATTTGAGGAAGATTATGGAAGGGCAGAGCAAATCTGCAGAGAGGCAGAAGAATATTCAGAAGAATTGATTGCCGATATGGATAAAATGCTGCAAATTGCATTAGCTGAATAAAATAGAGAGAAAAAGGACGTTGTATCATAGAGTACAGCGTCCTTTTTTATCTTATAGGAAATTCTTTCTTGTAGAGAAGCCTCTGCAGCCCGTCTGGTTTGCCCTTGTACACGGGGATGAAAAAAATCTTCTCTGTCTGGTTGGGAAATTCCTTTGGATTTTCTATTGCTTTTTTCCCTGTGATAAGATAGAATGGAATAAAAGTGGAGAGAAGTGGTAAAGAAGTGGTGAAAAAGGGTAATAAGTGGTGGATAAGTGGATAAAAATGTGGAAAACTCCAAGAGAGTGAACCGCCACTCCTGATGGTCAGAAGGTGATTTCTATGTTCATGGGCGAATACAATCACACAGTTGATACAAAGGGCAGACTGATAGTTCCATCCAAATTCCGAGAATTGTTAGGGGATGAATTTGTTGTAACAAAGGGACTGGACGGATGCTTATTCGTGTATTCCGGTGAAGAGTGGAAAATCATTGAGGCCAAATTCAGGGAAGTATCACAGTTCTCCAAAGAAGCCCGTAAATTTGCAAGATTCTTTTTTGCAGGAGCAGCAAGCTGTGAAGTAGACAAGCAGGGGCGTGTACTGTTACCGGCAGTCCTGCGGGAATTTGCCGGAATTGAAAAAGAGGTTGTTTTGGCAGGTGTTTTGAATCATATTGAGATTTGGAGTAAAGACAGATGGCAGGAAACCAGTGAATACGATGATGTGGAGGAAATAGCAGAACACATGGCGAGTCTGGGACTTACCATTTAACCTGGATGTCAGCCCGCCGGAGTCAAATACCCATGCAGGCATGTCTGTTTTTCTCATTGTTTACGGGAATAAATCGGACAATCACGGTCAGGAGAAACCGGAAAGGAATTTTATGGAATTCAAACATAAATCCGTACTTTTGAAGGAGACAGTCGAATATCTGAACGTGAAACCGGATGGAGTATATGTAGATGGAACGCTAGGCGGCGGTGGACATGCCTACGAGGTGTGCAAGCGCTTATCTTCCAAAGGGAAATTTATCGGAATTGACCAGGACGAAGATGCCATAAAAGCGGCAAACAGAAGATTATTAGAATTTGAAGATAACATACAGATTGTTCGAAGCAACTATTATCAAATGCGGGAAATAGTCATGGAATACGGAATCCGCCAAGTAGATGGCATTGTATTGGATTTGGGGGTTTCTTCCTACCAATTGGATGCTCCGGATAGAGGATTTACTTATCGGGTGGAGGATGCGCCGCTAGATATGCGGATGGACAGCCGGCAGAAATTTACAGCCAAAGATTTGGTGAATACTTACAGTGAAATGGATTTGTACCGGGTAATTCGTGACTATGGAGAGGAAAAATTTGCCAAAAATATTGCGAAACATATTGCAGCAGCAAGGGCAAAGAAGGAAATTGAGACAACGGGAGAGCTGACAGAGATAATTAAGGCAGCTATTCCTGCAAAAATACGAATGAATGGAGGTCATCCGGCCAAACGTACCTTTCAGGCAATCAGAATTGAGTTGAACAGAGAACTGGAAGTACTTCAGGATTCTTTGGACAATATGATAGATTTGCTGGGTCCGGGCGGCAGAATTTGCATTATCACGTTTCATTCCCTAGAGGACCGGATAGTAAAGAACATATTTAAGAAAAGTGAGAACCCGTGTACCTGCCCTGGAGATTTTCCAGTGTGCGTGTGCGGCAGGAAACCATTGGGAAAGGCAGTTACTAGAAAGCCTGTGTTGCCATCCGAGGAAGAGATTGCATATAATTCCCGTGCGAAAAGTGCAAAGCTCAGAGTTTTTGAGAAGGATAAAAAGGCGGAAATCAGATAGGAGTGAAAACAGTGAGACAGCAGGGTAATACATTACACAAGGAAAAAACTGTAGATTATATAGATGGAAATACAGTCAGAAGATTACAGCCGGAGCCAAAACGGAGAAGTGAAGAGACCCATCGGGAGTTTGAAAAGAAGCAGAAGAAGGACAAGGAACTTCGTGAGAGAAAGAAAGCTGTCCGGGCAGCTGCCAGGAGAAATCAGGAGCGGGCTCTTCAGATGAGCCCAGGATATGTTTTGTTTTTGGCGGTGTCCATGATAGTGATGGTTGGAGTTGTAGGTGTTTATCTTCAGTTGAAGTCAGAGCTTACCGGGAGAGTAAAGCATGTGGCGTCTCTAAAGAGCCAGGTGCTGGAGTTGAAAACAGACAATGACGCGGAGCAGAAGAGAATTGACAATTCTGTGAATCTGGAGGAAGTGCGTCAGAAAGCAATAGGAGAATTAGGCATGATTTATCCTGGAAAAGACCAGATTATATATTTCAAGGTAGACACCAGTGATTATATGAATCAGTATCAGGATATCCCAATAAAATAAAGAAGGTAATGACGATTGGCAAAAGGAAAGAAAAGACCTCCGAAGAGAGAACCTGAAAAGTTTTCCCGAAAAATGAAGAAAAAACTGCTGGTAATGTTCGGCGTTGTGATAGCGCTTTTGGGAGGATTGATTGGAAGGCTGTGCTACATAGAGCGGGTAAAAGGCGCTGAGTATGAGAAACAGGTGCTGAGCCAGCAGGGTTATGAAAGTAAAAGCATTCCTTATCAGAGAGGAGAAATTTTAGATTCCAAAGGAACTGTGCTGGCCTGCAGCGTAGATGTGTACAATGTCATTTTAGACTGTAAATTAATCAATGAAGAGACTTATGACGCAGCACAAAAGAAAAAAATAAAGAAGTACGTGGAACCGACGGTTACGGCATTGCTGCAATGTTTCCCGGATGTTACGGAAGAAGAAGTAATGACTGCTCTGACAGAGAAGGCAGACAGTCGTTATTTTGTTTTGCGCAAAAGGCTCCACTATGAGGAGATTAAAGAGTTCCAGGAGCTGGAGGCAGAGGTAAACAAAAAGGGTAAAAAAGTAAATCCCAATGTACAGGGCGTTTGGTTTGAAAAGGAATACCAGAGGGAATATCCTTATGGCAGTCTTGCCAGCAAAGTTTTGGGGTATACTACTTCTGGTAATGAAGGAATCGGCGGCCTTGAGGATTACTATAACGATGTGCTGAATGGAATCAACGGCAGACAGTATGGAGTTCTCAATTCCGACAGTAATTTTGAGAAAACCATCAAAGAGCCGGTGAACGGCAAGACGCTGATTACCACGATAGACATGAATATCCAGAAAGTGATACAGGAAAAAATTGCCCAGTTTCAGGAAGAACACAGAGATGAGGTGGAAGAGGGGCCAGGCAGTAAACAGGCCGGAGTGCTTGTGATGAATCCTCAGAATGGGGAAATTATGGGAATGTCTGACAGCTTGGTATACGACTTAAATAATCCAAGGGATTTGTCCCCTTACTATACCGAGGAGGAAATCAATTCTTTTGACGAAGAAGAAAAACTTAAAAAACTGAATAAAATCTGGCAGAATTACTGTACCACCTACACTTATGAGCCAGGTTCTACAACGAAACCTTTCACAGTGGCCACAGCTTTGGAAACTGGAAAGACGAGAGAGTGGTATGACTGTGATGGAATTGAGAAAATAGGAGGACATGACATCAAATGCGTACAGCGTTCTGGACACGGTCCCCAGACGTTAGAAGAGTCGCTGATGAATTCCTGTAATGATGCCATGATGCAGATGGCGGCCGAGATAGGGAAGGAAGATTTCTATAAATATCAGAACATATTTAATTTTGGACTGCGGACGAATATTGACCTTCCAGGAGAGGCCAGAACAGATACGTTGATTTATACAGTGAACAACACTAACAGCACGTCCCTGGCAACAAATGCATTCGGACAGAATTTTAATGTGACGATGGTTCAGCTTGCATCTGCCTTTTCCTCCCTCATCAATGGAGGTTATTACTATCAGCCCCATTTGGTGAAAAAAATTGTGGATGACAACGGAAACACGGTGCAAAATGTAGAGCCTACGGTGTTAAAGCAGACGATTTCCAGACAGACCAGCGACAAAATCAAACAATTTCTCTATAGAACAGTGTCTGAGGGGACAGGAAGAAGCGCGAAAGTAGAAGGATATTCTATGGGAGGTAAGACCGGAACTGCGCAGAAAGGGAACAGGGATGACAAGAAATATGTGGTTTCTTTTATAGGATTTGCTCCGGTGGAGAATCCTCAGGTGCTGGTTTATGTTGTGATTGATGAGGCAAACGTGCCTTTGGAACAGCAGAGCAGTGCTTTGGCTACAAATTTAGCCAAGGAGATATTTGAAGAGATTCTTCCTTATATTAATGTCTTCCAGGATGAAGCGCCAGGAGAACCTCAGGACACCGAAGGAAATGAAGGTGAGGCAGAAAATCCTCAGGAATCTGGAGAAAATGAGGGAGGAGGAGCTCAGCCGGAAGGCGGAACAGAAGATGCTCCAGAAGGCGGTCAGGAACCGGGAGGCGGCCAGACACCGGAGGGAGGAGAACCAGCCCAGCCAGGCGGAAATGAAGGAGAGCCGGAATACCCGGCAGAAGGAGTTCCGGAATCAATGCCGGAAGGCAGTCAGGAGCCTGGAGAGTAACAGATGCC
This sequence comes from Lachnospiraceae bacterium, assembly GCA_022798035.1. Classification (GTDB taxonomy): domain Bacteria; phylum Bacillota; class Clostridia; order Lachnospirales; family Lachnospiraceae; genus Petralouisia. Next base: position 6,424 of record JAAWLS010000047.1, read on the forward strand.
AGAAGGCGTCCAACTATGAAAGCAGCAGATAAAAGGACACCCTTGATAAAAATAGTACATAACCTTGTAAAATAAGTAATAGATTATAGTAATTATTACAGTGAGGTTATGATATGTTCCGAAATAAGACTTACAATCGCAGGAAACTGCTGATTGTTTTTACAGTAATCATGCTGATTCTCGTTATACTTATGGGGAGATTGGTGTATCTGATGATTTCCTGCTCGGAGTACTATGGGCAGAAGGCGGAGGATTTGCACGAAAGAGAGCGTGATATCAAGGCGGCCAGGGGAAAGATTATTGACGCCACAGGCACAGTGCTGGCGACAAATCGCACGGTGTGTACCATTTCTGTGATTCACAGCCAAATCAAGGACTCAGAAAAAGTGATTGAAGTCCTGACAAAGGAATTGGGCATGGAGGAGGAGACAGTCCGCAAGCGCGTGGAAAAAGTGAGTTCCATTGAGCGGGTGAAATCCAATGTGGACAAAGAAGTGGGAGACCGCATTCGAAATTACAGGCTGCCGGGAGTGAAAGTGGATGAAGATTACAAACGGTATTACCCTTATGGAACGCTGGCATCTAAAGTGCTGGGATTTACAGGGGGAGACAATCAGGGAATTATCGGACTGGAGGTAATCTATGAGGATTATCTGAAGGGAAGCAATGGAAAGATACTGACCCTCACAGACGCCAGAGGAATTGAGATAGAAAATGCAGGGGAACGGCGGCAGGAGCCGGTGGATGGTTATAATCTCCATGTCAGCCTGGATTATAATATCCAGATGTACTGTGAACAGGCCGCCAAGAAGGCAATGGAAGCCAAGTCGGCGGATGGCGTGTCTGTGATTGTGATGAATCCTCAAAACGGCGAGATTATGGCTATGGTAAACGTGCCAGAATTTGACCTGAACCAGCCTTTTACGCTGCAGGAAACAGAATTTCAGGAGGAGGCAGAGGACCAGGGAGAAACAGAATCTAAGGAAGATACAGAGTCTCAGGAGAGGAAGTCAAAAGACTCTCTGACAGAAGCAGAGAAACAGGAACTTTTAAACCAGATGTGGCGCAATCCTTGTATCAACGATACCTACGAGCCTGGTTCTGTGTTTAAGATTATCACAACGGCCTCAGCCTTTGAAGAAGGCGTGGTATCTTTGAATGACCACTTTTTCTGCCCGGGTTACAAAATGGTGGAGGACAGGAGAATTCACTGTCATAAGAGGACGGGACATGGCTCTGAGGATTTTACCCAGGGAATCATGAATTCCTGCAATCCAGTATTCATTGAGCTGGGCCTGCGGCTGGGAGTGGACAATATTTATAAATATTTTGAACAATTCGGCCTGTTGAAACGGACTGGAATTGATTTGCCGGGAGAGGCAGCCACCATTATGCACGACAAGAAAAATGTAGGTCCGGTGGAGCTGGCTACGATTTCCTTCGGACAGTCTTTTCAGATTACCCCGATTCAGCTTGCGGCTACAGTTTCTTCGTTTGTCAATGGAGGGGATAGAATTACGCCTCATTTCGGCGTTTCCATCAAAGACGACCAGGGAGAATTGATTGAGACACTGCAGTATGAGGTGGAAGAAGGGATTATCAGCGATGAAACCTCCAAAGTGCTGCGGAGTGTGCTGGAAAAGGTGGTATCAGAGGGAAGCGGGAAACGGGCATATATTGAAGGGTTTTCTATTGGCGGCAAGACAGCCACATCCCAGACGCTTCCAAGAAGCGCCAACAAATATATTTCTTCTTTTCTGGGTTTTGCTCCGGCAGAGAATCCCCAGGTACTGGCTCTGGCGATTATCAACAATCCTCAGGGGATTTATTACGGAGGAACCATTGCAGCTCCGGTGGTAAAGGAAATTTTTTCCAATATCCTGCCTTATCTGGGAATCGAAAAAGCAGCAGTGGAAGAGAAAGACAAGGAAGAACCTCAGTAACAGAATAGATACTCCCTTGCATAATGCACGAAAAGGTTTTATAATAGAAAAGTTGTATTAAATAAAGCAGAGATACGGTGAGCATAAGACATCGTAGCGTCAGAGAGGTGTAGAGAAAATGGCACAGAAAGTAATAATTCCAGTGTTGATTGCCTTTGCAATCACCGCTGTACTGGGTCCGGTAGTAATTCCGATTCTGAGAAAACTGAAAGTAGGACAGACAGAGCGGGAAGAGTTAAAGTCTCATTTAAAAAAAGCAGGGACGCCTACCATGGGCGGTTTGATGATATTGGCAGGCATTATCGTGACATCCCTTATTTACATGAAAGATTATCCGAGAATTCTGCCGATTCTGTTTGTGACGGTGGGATTTGGAATTATTGGATTTCTGGATGACTATCTGAAAGTTGTCTTACGGCGTTCAGACGGGCTTTTGCCCTGGCAGAAAATGACAGGACAGATTGTGGTAACAGTTGTGTTTATTTTCTATATGAATCAATATACGGAAGGGGCTTCTAAAATGCTGATTCCTTTTACCGGAGGATTTGAGAAAGGAATCTATCTGGATTTGGGCTGGCTGGCACTTCCGGTGATGTTTTTGGCGATTCTTGGGACAGTAAACGGTGCAAATTTCACGGATGGCTTAGACGGCCTGGCTTCTAGTGTGACAGTTCTGATTGCAACATTTTTTTCTGCGGTTGCTGTTGGAACGGGAAGCGGCATAGAGCCTGTCACCTGTGCAGTGGTAGGAGCGCTGCTGGGCTTTCTGCTGTTTAACGTATATCCGGCCAGTGTGTTTATGGGAGACACTGGCTCTCTGGCGCTGGGAGGATTTGTGGCTTCCACAGCCTATATGATGCAGATGCCGATTTTTATTTTAATTGTGGCGTTGATTTACTGGGTGGAGCTGCTGTCTGTGATGATTCAGGTCACTTATTTTAAGAAAACCGGGGGAAAACGTGTTTTCCGAATGGCTCCCATTCATCATCATTTTGAATTAGGGGGATGGTCCGAGACGAAGGTAGTCGCAGTGTTTTCCATTGTCACTGCCATACTGTGTTTGATTGGACTGCTTGCTCTTTAGGAGGGATAACATTGAACTTAAATGGGAAAAAATTTCTGGTTATGGGGACTGGAGTCAGCGGCATAGCGGCAGCGGAACTTTTAATCAGCCATAAATTTCCGGTGGTGCTCTACGACGGAAAAGCGGAGCAGAATGTAGAAGCGGTGAGGGAGAAATCTCCTGCGCTCAAAGAAGCCGTGATTTTTTTGGGAGAGCTTCCGGAACATGTAATGACGGAATGTGATATTGCGGTTTTAAGTCCGGGGGTGCCTACAGACCTTCCGGTTGTAACCGGCATGAAAGAGGCAGGACTGGAAATCTGGGGAGAGATTGAACTTGCGTCTGTCTTTGAAAAGGGACATGTATTTGCAATTACGGGAACAAATGGAAAAACCACTACCACGGCATTGCTGGGAGAGATTATGAAACACGCAGGGCTGGAAACGAAAGTGGTTGGCAATATTGGAATCCCTTACACCAGTCTGGTGTCATCCACCACAGAGGAATCTGTGACGGTGGCGGAAATCAGCAGTTTCCAGCTAGAGACAGTGCATAAATTCTGTCCGCAGGTCTCCGCTATTTTGAACATCACGCCGGACCATTTAAACCGCCACCATACCATGGAGAATTATCGACATACAAAAGAAAGAATTGCGATGAATCAGGATGAGAGCCAGGTGTGCGTCCTGAATTATGAAGATACAGCATTGCGGGAATTTGCAGGTCAGGTGAAAGCACAGGTGGTATTTTTCAGCAGCAGCAGGAAACTGGATGAGGGACTCTGTCTGGCGGGAGAAGAGATTATCTGGAGCTGGAAAGGAGAGAGGATTTCTCTGTGCAGCACATCAGAACTTCAGCTGCTAGGAAAGCACAATTACGAAAATGTTATGGCAGCCTCTGCCATGGCGTTGATGGGAGGAGTCTCACCGGAAAAAATAAAAGAAGTTTTGGTTTCTTTTTCTGGGGTGGAGCATAGAATAGAATATGTGGCAACGAAAAAGGGAGTGCGTTACTATAACGACTCCAAAGGGACAAATCCGGATGCGGCCATTCAGGCAGTTCGGGCGATGAGATGGCCAACGATTTTAATCGGAGGAGGGTACGATAAAGAATCTGAGTATGATGAATGGATTAATTCTTTTGAAGGAAAAGTAAAGAAATTCGTTCTGTTGGGAGCTACCAGGGAAAAAATAAGAGACACGGCTGTTCGTCTTGGATATCCTTCCAAAGATATTGTGCTGACAGACAATTTGCAGGAAGCGGTAGAAGCATGCGTGAAATATGCCGAGAACGGAGATGCAGTACTGCTCTCTCCGGCATGTGCGAGCTGGGGCATGTTCCAAAATTATGAGCAGCGCGGCGAAATGTTTAAAGAGATGGTGCGGGCACTACAGGAATGAAAACGAATGCGTTTGCGCATTCGTTGCGCGCGAGCGGACTGTAACAGTAATTTCCTCTCCGCGAGCCGCGCATCTTTAATTTTTCTTCTATAGGAAATCTGGAGGAATTGCCTATAGAAGAAAAAGAAAAATGTAAATCAGGAGTGCTGATATGGGTAGAGGACAGAAAGCTGACAAAAGACAAAAAAATATCCGTTATTTTGATTACAGCCTGTTGATGATTGTATTCTTTCTAGTCTGTTTTGGACTGGTTATGCTGTATAGTACCAGTGCTTACAATGGACAGGTAAAATTTAAAGACGCCGCTTATTATCTGAAAAAACAGCTGGTGGCAGATATTCTTGGAATT
>JAAWLS010000048.1 GCA_022798035.1 Lachnospiraceae bacterium
ACAAGAAAGAATCCTGCTTTGCAGGATTCTCCGCCTGCGGCGGGTCGCTTTGCGACAGATTTCATATCCGCCGCAGTGCGATAAAAGCTTTTTTATTCTATAGGAAAGGCACTTTCACGCGTTAGCGTGACAAGGTCTTTCCTATAGAATAAAAAAAGTGGATAGGCAGACTATCCACTAATATTTTGACCGCAACAATTATACACGTTCTCATTTCTGTACAACTGAATTCTTCAAATATAAACCATTAGTCACCCACTTGTGCTAAGGTGAGAGTGGATACTCTACTTGCTTTCACTTACAACTCTGTTACTTTATCACGTTTTACTCTCTCTGTCAAGTATTTTTTTACTTTTTAATTTCTCTTTTCAATTTCATGATTTTCTGTTACTATTAATCATAAGGAATTTTAGTGTAAAAAAGACATACTTGCGCTTTTAACACGCAAATCCAAATTCCATAATTCATACTGCCAAAAGAAAGGAACGATTATGGCTGATTTATATAAAAATATGATTGACCTTCACACTCACTCTACAGAATCAGACGGGACTCTGACCCCGGAAGAATTGATGCGGCACGCAAAGGAAGCGGGACTCTCGGCAATCGCCCTCACAGACCACGACACCATCAGTGGAATCAAACGTGCAATGCCTGTGGCAAAAGAGCTGAGACTGGAACTGGTTCCCGGCATTGAGCTGTCCACAGACTACCGGGGTACCGAGGTTCACATCCTTGGATATTATATTGACGTGGAACATCCGGAATTCCTTGCAAAACTGCAGGAATTTGTAGACAGCCGGGACAGGCGAAATGAAAAAATGGTTCTTTTGCTTCAGCAGGAAGGATTTGACATCACCATGGAAGACCTTTTTCGTGAAAATCCGGACAGCGTCATCACGCGGGCCCATTTTGCCCGCTATCTAGTGGAGCACGGCTTCGTCAAAGACAGAGAAACCGTTTTCCGGAAATATTTAGGCGACAACTGCCGCTGTTATGTGCCCCGGGAAAAAATCACTCCCTTTGAAGCTGTCCGCCTTATCCAGCTGGGCGGCGGACTCGCTTTCTTTGCACATCCGATTCTCTGTCATATGAATCACGACAGACTCCGCTTCCTGATTCACAATTTAAAAGACGCCGGTTTGGCGGGACTGGAAGCCATTTATTCCATGAATATGCCGGGAGACCAGCGCAATCTTTTGAAATATGCCAAAGAGTTTAATCTGCTCATCAGCGGAGGCTCCGATTTTCACGGAGCCAATAAACCTCAAATCCACCTTGGAACCGGAAAAGGAAACCTCCATATTCCCTACAAGATTTTGGAGAGAATCAAGCTCCAGCTCCACTAAATTTTTTTATACCCTTAAATTCTTTTGTAGGAAACACTCTTACTCATTCCTTTTGATTTGAGCAGTCTCTTATAAGCAGACTGCTTTTTCTTGGGAACTCTCACGACTGCCTTTTTGTGTGTTCCCTGAAATGATTTTGCACCCACATTTTTTGCCGTCAATTTAGTGGTTTTTATGGTAATGTCTTTTAACTTTTTATCCCCATAAAACGCTGATTTTCCAATGCTGCTTACCTTAGATGGTATCACAATTTTCGTCAGGGAAGTACATTTATAAAAACTTTTCTCTCCTATCTTTGTCAGTTTCGATGGAAGAGACACCGTTTTTAATTTTGAGCATCCGCTGAACACGTTGTTTCCTATCTGTTCTACATTACTTCCAATTGTAACTTTTGTAATTTTTTTCTTTCCCTTAAATGCATTGTTTCCTATCCTGCTCACTTTATAGCTGACATTTTTAATCTTAACTGTTTTCGGAATGGAGACTGTCTTGGAAGTAGAAGATGTTTTCTTATATTCCACCGTCTTTTTCCTGGCATTTATCACTTTATAAGTGACTTTCCCCACCTTAACCGTGTCGCCTGTTTTTATCTTTTTCTCATCTGAAGGCTTCTTTGAATCCGACGCAGGAGGTTCCTTCGAATCTGTCACTGTGACGGTACAGGACGCCGTCAGTTTATTACACTCTGCCGTAACGGAAGCTTTTCCCTTTCCAACGGCACAAATCTCTCCGTTCTGTGAGACTTTGACTACACGGCTGTTCGAGGAAGACCAGCGAATCACAACTCCCTTTATATGCTCAGGCGCGGTCATTCCTCTCAACTGATATTTTTCCCCTTTTTTCAAAGTGATATTTGTGGTATTCAGCGATATTTTTTCTATCACTTCTGTCATTTCAATCAGATAAGAAGCAGTCATTCCCGCAGAATCTTTCAGAGAAAATTTCCAAGTCCTGCCTCCGTCATCTGAAACAGGTGCAGAACAAACCACTCCATTTCCCCTTTCAATGGCAATTTTAACGTCATCTTTTCCCGGCAGTGTTTTAGAGGACATTAAAAGAGAAACAGAAAAACATGTGTCATCATTTCCCTCCGGAGGACTGGCCTTTGTTCCCTTTACCGTAACACTTGGATAGAGAGTATTCTTCACCAGACTGATACTTGTCCTAGACTGTCCTGGCATTTTTCCGCCTAAATAACCGCCGGAAGAATCTGACAGAAATTGATACTGACAGCCGATTACAATGTTTCCGCTCTTATCCACCGCTCCCTTCAAACCATTTTCATTTTCCACCACCAGCAGTCCTTCCCGAAAATTGCGGGAGGTGTGAAAACCTTTTGGTGCTTTCATTTTCCACAGAGAGGACGTTCCATTGCCATTGTTTTTTGTAAAAGCCCACTCTATTTCGGAGCTTTTGCTGCTGTAATAAGTCAGCCCTCCTGCCGCCGCAAGGTTTGCATTATATACAGAGGCCTCTTTCTGATATTCCTCCTCTGTAATCCGAATGCCTGCACAATTGTAACGCTCTGTGGGAATCGACTTTCCATTGTTAAACCCTGGCGCAGCGATAAGGGCAATCACAGTGCCTTTGGCCTCCACGCCTGTATAGACAATGCCTCTCGTGAGGCGAATTAAATATTCTCCTTTTTCGTTGATATAATACTGCTGTCCTCCAACACTCACTTTTCCAAAACGAGGGCTGACAAATGCATTTGCACTGTCATACTGAAAAGGTATTACCAGCTTCAAATTCCGGTCGGCAAATCCCCACAGATTATTTCTTTTTACTGCTATCAGACCCATATATCCTGTGTCTTCATTGAGTTTTAATTCTTCGATGGTTCCAGCTACATTTTCTCCTATGGTTCCAGAAGGATGTGTCACCGGGTCCGTCCAGTCTTTTAACAGGGCATCGCTCTCACCAGAACTGTTTTCCGGAAACACCGTAACCTGCCAAGTATCTGTCTTATGTCTCACTACATAATCGCCGGAAACATTTCCCCAGATATCTGTTTTAGAACTGTCCATTCTAATTTAGAATAATTGACTCTCACCACAGCAGTCCCGGCTCTCATTCCTGTAATTTTACAATACTAGCTGTCTGTTTCCTCCAGGGAAACTACCGCATTGCTGTCCACAGTCCAGGTATACTTAGAACTGCTCGCAGGAGCACTCAGAGTAATTTGTTCTCCCACGCGCAGCGTCTGATTTGCTCCGGCAGAAACAGTAAGGCCCATAAACAGCATCAATATACAGAAAAGAAAAACTCCTCCTATTCCTCTTTTATGTACCATCGAAACACCTCCATCCCAAACTGCCTTTATCCCAGAATAAATTTCTCAATCACCTCTGCCACCGCTCCATGTTCATTGTCATGCTCCGTGATATAGTCGGCTGCTTTTTTCAAATCCTCATGCCCGTTTTTCACTGCAACTCCGATATTTGCCGCTTGTATCATGGGAATATCATTGCGCTCGTCTCCCACTGCCACTGTATTCTCCATAGGAATATTCAAAAATTTGCTGATATATCTCAATCCGCTTCCCTTATCTGTGTCTTTGGGGCAGTATTCTAAATATTCGCTGCGGGAGAAAAAGCAGTTTCCCCGTTCCATCAGTTCCGGATGCTGTTCCTGAAACTGCCGCAGGCGCTCCTGGTTCTCCAGCTCTATCAGAATCAGTTTATAAGGTTCCTCTTCCAGCCCGGTATATAAATTTTCAGTCAGACGATATCTCATTTTTGCATTGCTCAGATATGCGTCCAGTTCCTTGCTGTGCTTTTCTGTCAGAATCATATCCTGCTGATAAGTCTGCACGTAAATTCCTGCTTTGCGGGCCTCAGTGATTACTTCTTTCGCTATCTCTATGGGAAGTGTCCGTTCCGCCAGAACCCGGTCTGCCACGCAGTCATAGACCACTGCCCCGTTAAATGCCACCATATAGCATCTTGGCATTGCAAGTCCCAGCTCCTTTACCACCGTTCTGGCTGTCGCTACCGGCCGGCCTGTCACAAGCACGAAATCATGCCCTTGTTCCACCATTTTTACAATCGCTTCACGGTTTTCTTTTGAAATACTTTTGTCACGATTTAATAAAGTTTCATCCAAATCTGTAAATAACACTTTGCGCATCATAGTCTTCCCTCCACTCTCAATTTTTTAAGGAATACTCACTCTATTGGTTCTGCCGGGATAAACACTCTGTCCTGGTATACATTTACTTTTTGGGGAAGCGCTTTTTTTGCCTCTTCGCAGAATTGTTGCTGTGAATTTACCAGCCGTTTCCCTCTCTTGTCCACTTTATCATAATTTCCTTCTGGCTGAAGAATATGGGCCTTTGTATTATCTGTAAGCTGTACTTCCATCACATGGCGTACTTGCTCCATCAGCTGCTCGTTCTCCACTGGAAACAAGATTTCCACCCGGCGGTCCAGATTTCTGGGCATCCAGTCAGAACTTCCCATATAAATTTCTTCCTGTCCGTCATTGTGAAACCAGAAAATACGGCTGTGCTCCAAAAAATTCCCCACAATAGAGCGCACCGTGATATTATCACTGACGCCTGGAATTCCTACCCTCAGACAGCAGATTCCCCGAATAATCAAATCAATTTTAACTCCTGCCGCGGAAGCCTCATATAACGCTGCGATAATGTCTCTGTCGCAGAGAGAATTCATCTTTGCCTTGATAAAGGCTTCTCTTCCCGCCTGGGCATGTTTCATCTCCCGCTTAATCAGTTTCAGGAAGCGTTTTCTCAGCCAAATAGGCGCTACCGCCAGCTTGTTCCAGGAGGGCGGCTCTGAATATCCGGACAGCATGTTGAATACGGCTGTGGCATCCTCTCCAATCGCCTCGGAACAGGTAAACATTCCCAAATCCGTGTACAGTTTTGCCGTGGAATCATTATAGTTTCCTGTTCCCAGATGAACGTATCTGCGAATTCCGTCTTCTTCTTTGCGGACCACTAGAGCGATTTTACTGTGTGTTTTCAATCCCACCAACCCATAGATTACATGGCACCCTGCTTTCTCAAGCTTCTTTGCCCATACAATATTGTTCTCCTCGTCAAACCGCGCCTTCAGTTCTACCAGCACAGACACCTGCTTTCCATTTTCCGCTGCCTGAGCCAGAGAGGCAATGATGGGAGAATTGCCGCTGACCCGGTATAAAGTCTGTTTGATAGCCAGCACGTCCGGGTCCTTGGAAGCCTGACGGATAAAGTCCACTACCGGGTCAAAAGTCTGGTAGGGATGATGGAGCAGAATATCTCCTCTGCGGATTGATTCAAAGATATCTTCTCCCGGCGTAATTTGAGGCACTCTCTGGGGCCGGTAAGGCGCATACCTAAGCTCTTCTTTTCCTTCCAGCCCGTACATTTTCATCAAAAATGTCAAATCCAGAGGCCCGTTTATTTTAAAGATATCTTCCTGTGCAATATGAAGTTCCTCTTTTAAAATATTCAAAAGACGTTTGTCAATTTTTTCTTCCACCTCAAGCCTGATTACCTCACCCCACTGACGTTTCTTTAACTGTTTTTGAATCTCCTGCAGCAAATCCTCCGCCTCGTCCTCATCAATAGTCAAATCTGCATTCCGCATAATCCGATAAGGATAGGCACAGATAACATGATAATTCAAAAACAGACGGTAAATATTGCGCTCTATAATCTGCTCCAGCAGAATAAAAGTCTGGTTTCCTTCTGTCTGAGCAGGAATCTGCACAATTCTGTCTAATACAGAGGGCACCTGTACCGTAGCAAACTCCAGCTCCTCCTTTTTTTCCTCTTTTTTCGTCAAAAGCGCTGCAATATTCAAAGATTTATTTCGAATCAGTGGAAATGGACGGGAAGCGTCTACCGCCATAGGCGTGAGAACCGGATATACCGTTTCCTCAAAATAACGGTCTACATACTCTCCCTGTTCTTCCGTTAAATCTTCATAGGCGTCAATAATTTCAATCTCGTGGTTGTGAAGCATGGGCACCAGGGAACGGTTGTACGTGGAATACTGCATTTCCACCAGAGACCTGGTGTCTTTGTTGATGGCCTCCAGCTGCTCTTTTGCCGTCATTCCAGCGATATCTTTCTTCTTATATCCCGCATGCACCATGTCTTTCAGAGAAGCCACCCGCACCATAAAGAATTCATCCAGATTGGATGAGGTAATACTGACAAATTTCAGCCGTTCCAATAGAGGGATATTTTTGTCCCTTGCTTCATTCAGCACTCTGTGATTAAATTTTAGCCAGCTCAGTTCACGATTTTCATAATATTCCGGTTTTAGATAATCTTTTTCTTTCTCCATACCTCATTCTCCTCACTGAAATACTTTCTTTTCTTTTATTCTTGGCTTCACACTGAAAATTTCCTCAAAAGAATTTGCATAGGCAGAAAACAATCCTTTCTCCAGCACAATGCTCTCGGCAGATTCCACCGTAATCATCAGCTCTCTCTCCCGCAGCACAGCTTTTACATTTTTAAACTTCTGCCTGTGGCTTCTGTCCATGGCATTGGCCACTTTGAGCATAGCTGTCAGCTTAGACACTACCATGTAATCAGCCTGAGACATCTTGTCGCTGACGCTGCTGTAAGGCTGCAGCGGCTGTGAATTGTACTTTACAGTGCTTGCTGCCATTTCCCGTTCTAAATGGGTCATTCCGATAATCTCGGAAGCCATGATAATCTGATAAGAACATTCTGACTGGTTTACCAGACTGACATAGCGTCCGCAGTCGTGGAGTATCGCCGCCACCTGCAGCAGAAGACGTTCCCGTTTCCCCATACCGTGTACTTTCTTCATCGCGTCAAAAATGGCAACTGTCATATCCAAAACAGCCTCCGTATGGCTGGAATAGCCATGGTAACGCTCTGCCAGATTCCGGGCTGCCGCTAAGACATCCGCCTCAAAATCATGCTCAAAATGTATCATACGGTTTTTTTCCGCATAATCACAGACAATTCCGTCACTGATATTGACACCCGGCACCCAGATATATTTGGCCCCCAGTTCCTCCGTCAGACGTTTGTAGAGTACCACGGAAGGAATAATCAGCGGGTCGTGTTCATTGGTGAGATTTAATTCCACTGATATTTCTTCTGTGGATTTCTTGTTCCATTTGTTCAGCAGCTTGATGAACCGCTCTGTCTCTATGGTACCGTCCTCTTCTTTCTTGGAAAATCCTTTTGTCATCTCTCCGATATAGTCTCCCAAAAGGATTACATATTTTATTTCCCTGCCCTGAAGATAAATCCGTTTAAAAATTTCCAGTTCCTTGTCAATCAGCTCCTGAATCTGCGTCTCATAATGTGAGACAAGATTTTCAATCTTTGACAGTTTCTCCCGGATGCGCATAATGCCCAGTTCAATATGCTGTGTGGTGATGGCTGCTCCTTTTCGGAACAAAGTAATCTGCATACTTCCGCCTCCCACGTTTACAATCGCCGCTCCTTTTTGAATCATCTTCTCAAATTTAGGCAGTACTGCCAACGATTTATAGTCCATCAGACGATGCTCTGAATTGCTGAGAACAATGACATCTATTCTGGTGCGAAGGCGAATTTGGTCCAGAATAAAAAGCTCATTGCTCACATTCCGAAACACACTTCCGGCATAAGCTTTATAATCGTCTACCCGGTAGCCGTCCATAATGGAACGAAATTCTTTGAGAATCTGGCAGAGTTCTTCTACCAGCTCATAGCCGATTGTCCCTTTGTTAAAGGCATCGCGTCCAAGCTCTACATGGCTCCTCACATAGTCAATGGAACGGATTTTCCGGTTGGCGGAAATCTCAAAAATTCTCAGGCTCACCTCATAAGAACCGATATAAATTGCTGCAAATGTTGTAATTTTCATACGCATTCCTTTCTGCCGTGCTTCCCTTCCACGTTCTGAGTGCAACCGTTCATCCAGCGCCTTTCCTGGAGGCGCTGCAGGCAGGATTTTCCCAGTTTATCCCGGCCGGCTGAACCATTACCTCTTAACTACTGCTTTCCCAGCAGATAATTGATAAACTGCTGGGCAGTCCTTCCGGAAAGTCCACCGTGGCTCAATTCCCATTTATTTACCTCTGACAAGAGAGTTTCCTCCTCCATAGAAATTTGATATCTCCGGGCCAGTTCTCTCACAATATTCTGAAATTCTTTTTTGTCGGGTTTTCCAAAATAAATAGTAACCCCAAACCTGGATACCAGTGATAATTTTTCCTGAACCGTATCGTTGGTGTGAAGCTCGTCATCACGTTCCTCTTTATCGCTGAATTTCTCCCGTACCAGGTGACGTCGGTTGGAGGTGGCATAAATCAATACATTATCCGGCTTCTTTTCCAATCCGCCTTCAATGACTGCTTTTAAATATTTATACTCAATCTCAAACTCCTCAAAAGACAAGTCATCCATATATATGATAAATCTGTAATTTCGATTCTTAATCTGTGCAATTACATCATTCAAATCCTGAAATTGATGTTTGTATATCTCAATCATACGCAGACCCTGGTCATAATATTGATTGATAATGGCCTTAATACTAGTGGATTTTCCCGTTCCTGCATCTCCAAACAGCAGACAGTTGTTGGCCTGCTTTCCCTGCACAAAAGCCTCCGTATTGTCGACTAATTTTTGTTTGGCAGTCTCATATCCCACCAAATCATCAAGATGGGCATGCGCAATATTGGCGATAGGCACAATCTGAACCCCTGCATCTTTGTGCTCCACCCGGAATGCTTTGTGAAGTCCCAGTTTGCCCACACCGAATTCCCGGTAAAACTCTGTCACTTCCTCCTTGAATTCCTCCACGGATTCTGTCTGTTCCAGACGGACACTCAGCGCACAAATTCTATCCCGAATCCGGTGGTTAAACACATTTCCATTTCTATCAGACCTTATGTAATTCTTCAAAATATGCCATTCTTCTATTCCCAGGCTCTTTTCCATCTCTTGAAAATCAAAATCAAACAACTCTTTGAAAATGGCAAAGTCATGGAGGGCCAAATCATTGATGCTTCCCGGGATCTCTCCTTTCATTTCACAGGAAGTACTGTAGGCATTCTCATGATTTACCAGCAGAAACGTAAGATAATTCTGCCAGAGATTTCCCTCAAATCCATGGCTGGCCGAAAGCTCAATCAAACGGTGAAAACATTCATAAAGCATAGACTGTACATTATCTCTGTTCTCAGCACCGTCATAATGTTCTATCAGCCAGGAAATGTCCTCAAGAATCTTTCCCTGTTCAAACTTCCGGTATAAAATCAGATTTTTTATCCTTTCCATATTTTCACCCCACTTAATCTGCGCTTCCTGCGCCGGATTTGCGCTGCAAAGCAGCATCATGCCATGGTTCATCCAAGCGCATCTATCAGAATTATTAAGAAAACACCGATTTTATCTGTGCTTCCTTTCCGCCGACTGCATTACTTCCTCAATAATTCCCCAGAACTTTCACGTAAAGCGCGCCTTCCTGCAGTCCCTTCAATGCATTTTGCACCGCTCCATCTCCAAGATTTCCCTCCATATCCACAAAAAACCGATACTCAAAGCTCTTGTCTTTCACCGGCCTGGACTCGATTTTTACCATGTTCAGATTGTTGAAAATGAAATGGGAGAGCATATGGTACAGAGAACCGCTCTCATGGGAGATTTCAAAACAAATACTCACTTTCTCTGCTTTTTTGAGACAGATTTTCTTTCCCGATACAATGATAAACCTTGTGCTGTTCTCATCACTGTAATTGATGCTGTCCTTTAAAATCTCCAGTCCATAAATGCCGGCCGCCGCCTGGCTGGCAATAGCCGCCTGACTCTTTCTGCCGTCCTCCAAAATTTTTTTGGCGGCAAAAGCCGTGTTCTCCACTGCCACCTGTTTCCATTCTCTGTGTTCCTCCAGAAAATCCACGCTCTGCATCAGTGCCTGAGGATGAGAGTATACGCAGGTGATGTCAGAAAAACTGCTGCCGGGAATCCCCAGCAGAGCGTGTTCCACTTTGATGGTCTGTTCTGCCACAATGCAGTTGTCGTACTCCACCAGCAAATCAAAATTCTCTCCCACGATTCCTGCGGAAGAATTTTCAATGGGCAGTACTGCATAATCGGCCTGCCCGCTGCGGATGGCTTCCATAGCGTCCCGCCAGGTTTCCACGTGATAGCTGGCTATTCCCTCTCCAAAATAAGCTTTCATGGCGAGCTGGCTGTAAGCTCCTTCCGTCCCCTGATACACCACTTTATGGGAATGAAAGGGAAGTTCTTCCACCTGGGCAAACCCGGTCTTTTGTCCCTGTCCATGCTGAATCAGCATCTGATACTGGCGCTTTCGGCTCAGCGCCATAATCTGCTCAAACAATTCTCCGATTCCGTAACGGTTTTCCTCGGATTCCGCCAGAGATTTTACTTTTGAGAGTTTCTCCTTTTCCCGCTCTTTATCCAGTACTGGTTTTCCAACGGATATTTTATATTCCGCAACCTCTGCAGTCAGCCTCATTCTCTTTTCGTACAGCGCTACAATCTGGCTGTCTATTTCGTCAATCTCTTCCCGAATTTTACTCAATTCTTTCATACGGCCACTTCCTTTATGGGACGCTCGCCGCAGCCGATGTAGATGACCACATCCACGTCGGAGAACTTGGCCAGGGCGTGCTGCATCACCGTCTTGCCCGAACCAAAGGGGCCGGGGATG
>JAAWLS010000049.1 GCA_022798035.1 Lachnospiraceae bacterium
CCTGCCGTGGAAAATTTATCAATGTTTGCAAAAGAAAAGCTCTGAATATTGTCAAACATGGTGCTTCTTAAATTTCGCGCCAATCCTGTGGATGCGCTGGCTCCATATTTAGCCCCCATCACTCCGGTCAGAAGCCCCAGCACTGCCATCAGGACCATCACCGCTCCCGTTTTGTATATGTAATTCATGTCTCCTTTCTCCACTCCGTTGTCAATAATAGCTGCCATCAAAAGCGGAATAATCATTTCCATAATCACTTCCAGCATCATGTAGACAGGCGTCAATAAAGAGTCTTTTTTGAACTCTTTGACCTGCCCCAGAATCGTTTTTACCATTCCTAGTCCTCCTTTTTCAGCGTTATTGTTTGGCATCTGTCCAACTCTTTATACAAAGCCGTCATCCTTTTAGAATTAGATGAGGCGTGGGCTGCAATATCTTCTGTCAGATTTTGTTTCAATTTCTCTGCCACAGTGAGAAACACCTGCATTTCCTCTTCTGTGATATTCCTTCTGCACTGCCTTTCCAATTTATCGAGATGGCTGATGTGCTGTTCATGAATCTGCCTGCCCCGTTCCGTCAGTACCAGCCTTTTCAACCTGGCGTCCGACTCCACCGACTCCCGGCAGATATATCCTTTCTTCTCCATCAATTTTACAATGCAAGTCACAGTGGAGCGGGCAATGGAAAATTCCTTTTCAATATCTTTCTGAAAAATATCACGGTTGGAATTTTCATATAGAAATCCCAAAATCCATCCATGCATCACTGTCACTTCATCTGCATATTCCTGATTGATTTCATAAGCCAGCATGTTCCGGAAAAACAGATTATCCAGAGTCTTAATTAAAAACCCCAGAGTACGCTCTCTCTTCATTTTTTATTTCTCCTATAAATTTTTCACACTTTTGCGTGACAAGGTATTTCCTCTGCATTTGCGTGCGCATAATTATTTTTTATCTTATAGGATTCAGCTGTCAAAAGGTGGTTCTTAAATTATCTATCGTCAATTTTTTATTCCATCTTTTGACACCCTAATCTTATAGAACAAAGTGGGCAAGCTCACATCAACTCCCCTACCCCTCAATCTTAAGGGGATTGCACACTTTGACGCGCCGAGCACAATTGCGAAGCAATATTTTCTTCTTGTGCGAGTGCGCATCTTGCCCGGAGGGCTTTTTATCTTATAGGAAATCCAGAGGAATTTCCTATAAGATAAAAAATAGTTTTGTATCGAACTATTCTATACAAAACTATTATATGAAAATATATTTTATTGTCAAGAAAAATTTTTATGCTGTTATTTGGAATGTATTAATTCACCCCAGCCCGCACCATGGCAGGAAATTTGCCAAAGCCTCCGGTATATTCTGTATATTTAGCAGCCATCCGGTAATCACCACTGCAGCCGCTGTCAAGCAGAATATATTCACAGACTTTATATGAAAACTCTGCACCCGCTTCAAACATTCTTCTCCGTTAATAATAAGGACAAACTTAATCAGCATATACATCACATATATGATTGATGTTCTCTATTTGATGCAAAGCCAGTTGAAAATGGTCGTATATTCTAATAGTCATCTCTTTACAAGACGCTGTCACCCCATGTTCCTCATTCAAAACATACAACAACATATTCTCTATGTTGGAGGCAAATGTCACACGCTCGTTCATACCCTCAGTGGACAAAGGAACACACGGTCGGGAAGAAATCAATTTTTGCTTCTGCCGCGTTGCTTTCCTTCCGCGTACGCCCAGTACGTGTCAGTCAAGCGCCTTGCAGGAACAAAAATTGATTTCTTCCGACTCTGCGACCCTGACCATAAATATTTGGATGATTTTCAAGGCGGACGATTGAGGCGTACTGGACGTACGCTGATTGAGGACAACGCAGAAAATCACCCAAATATCATGGCTCAGGGCGTGTGTCCCCTTGTTCACTGAGGGTATCTAAAGAAAAGATATAGTTGCTGATTTCTGAGTACAGAATCCGCTCTATCTTTTCCGGAGATTTCAGATAATTTTCCATATACGAAATCGTATTTTTCGGCTTGTAATGATTGCTCTCCATGCATAATTCTTTGCATATAAAACTTATCGCACGTTTGTTATAGATAAATCTTTGGGAATTTTCCACAGACTCCTGCTGGCTGACTTTATCCGCCGGCTGGCTGTCCGTCCGAAACAGTATCTCAATTTTCTTCTTCATCAAAGTATTCTTTTATTGCCTCCACAGTAATCTCATTATTCATATTAGGAATATACGCCTTCTTCCAGGGAGCCTGCTGATGCGTGAGATTCACTAAATCAGTGGCGGTATAAGTGGAAAAACGGTCTACTACCTCGTCAATCAGACTGCAGTCCTCTTCTGTAATTACATTGTCTTCATAGGGAATCTTCTCACAATTCCAAAGATTTCCTTCATCAAACTTAAAATATGCGGTAATGCTTGGTATATCTCCGCCGCCATACTGTTTGTACTCACGGTACGCTTCCGGAACTACTGGTCCTAAGTCCCATGCCTCAATTCTCTCCAGAAAGCAAGGCTCCTTCTCCCTGGAATTAATCAAGAAATATGCCTGAATAAAATATAAAATTTTCTGTAATTTCAGATTCGACACTCCATAATCACATTGTTTACTCCAACCCGCACTTTCGATAGGCCAGCCCGAATATCCCAAGCGCAAGTAACATATTCCCGGCAATGAGCCATACATTTTCCGCCTGAATTTCCATATGCCCCACCTGCCGAAGCAAAATGCTGACCTGTTCAGAATAGGCGTACTTGGCTATTTTTGCAATGGTGCTGTTGAATATGGAGAGCATGGGCAGAAACGAAAATATCATCATAACGGGAACCATCATGGAGGTTGCCATCATCTGCGTCCTGCTGGCCACGCCGATGGCGGCTCCTATCAAAAGAGAAGCCAAAATGCCTGCCGCCATAATCATGAGAAAGGCTGCCGCTTCCTGAGACTGATAGCTGCCTATGGCACAGAAAGCTGCGGCGCCTGCCATACACATAAGCCAGATATAGCTGCCTACCCCGGTCAGGTACTCCCATGCTTTTACATTTGACATTCGAAGCACCCGCAGCGTATTGCTCTCTTTTTCTTCCGAGATAACCGCCGCCATACTAGTCAAAGGCGCCATTCCTATGTACATAGCCGCAAACAGGTTCACAAAAAAGTTTTCCGGCATTCCCTCAATCTGCACCGCCTGATTCATAATAAAGGCAATTATCGGAAAAAGTACAAACTGCATCAGTACCGTTTTATTTTTCAAGGTGTCTCTCATCTGCTTTTTCCACACCGCAGCTGCATTTCTCATATCAGTTCAACTCCTTTCCTGTCAAATCCACAAACACTGATTCCAATGTAGGCTCTGTGGAATGAATGGCGGCTACCTTATTTTCTTCCAGATATTTGAAAAGAGGCCCGGCGGCTCTGCTTCCATTTTCCAAAACAACGATATCTCCATTCTTTAAAGTAATTTTCAGTTGGTTCAAATGGTTATATTTTCTGCAGATTTCCCCAGGAGTTCCCAACTCAATAATACTGCCTTGATTCAACAGCGCCACACGTCCACAGAGGCGCTCTGCCTCAAACATATTGTGGGTGGTAAGAAAAATTGTGGTTCCCCGCTCTCTCTGCTCCAGCAGTACACGATGAATTTCCCCTGCAGTCACCGGGTCCAGCCCGGAAGTGGGCTCATCCAGAAACAAAACCTCCGCGTCATTCAGCAGTGCCCGCCCAAGAGAGAGACGGCTCCTCATTCCCTTTGACAATTTCGATACCGGCCGCTTTCTGGCGTCATATAATCCAATGTCTCGCAGAATATCGGGAATCCTCTCTTTTGGGGCACGGCAGATTTCCGCATAAAAAGACAGATTCTGCCAGACGCTCAAACGCTCATACAGCCCGAAATTGTCCATCATCACACCGATTTTCTGGTACTGGGCCGACCCGAGACGATTGGTGTCCGTTCCCAGAATCTCTGCATAGCCGTCATCACGGTGAAGCTGCCCGGTCAGAATCTTAATCAGCGTCGTCTTCCCAGCGCCGGAAGGCCCCAGCAGTCCGAATATCTCTCCCAGTGACACACGAAATGTCACATGGCCAAGCACCTTCCGTTCCGAAAATTTGTGGGAGACATCATCAACCGCAATCCGGCATTCTGTCGTCTCCTGGCTTTTCTGTTTTTGATTCATTACACTTCCCTCCCATCCTTTTTTGCTTCCTTTAATTTTTTCAAAGCCTCTTCCATCCTCTTATTCTCCATCTTTTCTTTCCACACCATAACGCTTAAGCTTCCCAGAAAACAGATTCCAAAACACGCAAAAAACATCGCCCAGGGCTGCCACATATTTACCGGAAACCACCGGCATACAAAAATAAAAATCACCATCACAAGAAGCACTGCGCCTATCATACAGACGGTCCGGCACCAGACCGGCATTTTCTTTATCAGAACATCCGTAAAACACAAAAAGCGAAGACACACAATCAAGGCAGAAAGCCCCAGAAATTGAAGCGTCGTATTTATGGCAATTCCCTTTCCTCCCAATGCAAACATAGTAGAAAATTCTTTTGCGGATTCCCCAAATATCACACAAAAAGTATTAAGCACCAGCATGGTAAATCCAAACACGATAAGCACTTCTGCAAGATAACCAAATATTGTCTTTCTCTCATCCATCTTATCTCACTCCTAACCTTCTTTTCAACGCATCTGCATACTGTCGTGAGGCAATAATCTGCTCCCCGTTTGACATAGTAACCCTGACTCTCCGATTGATGTCAGCTTTCAATGAGCGGATGCTTTTCAGATGAATCAGGCAGGAGCGGCTCACCCGAAAAAATCCGCAGGTTTCCAG
Organism: Lachnospiraceae bacterium; assembly: GCA_022798035.1. Classification (GTDB taxonomy): domain Bacteria; phylum Bacillota; class Clostridia; order Lachnospirales; family Lachnospiraceae; genus Petralouisia. The sequence goes on from JAAWLS010000049.1 coordinate 4,877, forward strand.
CTGCTGTTCCAGCTCATACAGCTTAAAATCAGATTCATAAATTTCCTCTGTCGTGTAGACAAAGCATTTCCGCTCTACGCTCTCCATATAAATAACCTTGGCAGCATCCAAAAAATAAATTTCGCCGTTCTTTCTCACCGTCAATTGATGTTCCATCATCCGCAGAGAGGCCAGCATTTTTTCAATTTCCGGCGTCAGCTGTCTGCAGGTAACAGAAATCAGCAAATCTTCTGCATTTTCATCCACATGGATTTCTATTTTCAAACTCTCACCGCCTTTTTTTCTGTGCAGCAATCCAACCCCAGTTATTTCCAAAGAAACCGGCTGCATGCTGTAACTTTATTATAAGTAACAGCGCCCTTTTTGCAACGACCCCGGCCGCAAAATGCCAAAATAAAAACACGAGCTGCCAAAAATGACTGCTCATGTTTCCAAACACTCCCATCCAATGGGATAGTCAAATATCCCGCAGCAAGCTACGGGGCATGACCTGGCTTGTTCTTTCCGCCCCAAGGGGGGGGGATATTTGACCCTCGCGGCATTCGCCAAATATCCGCGCAAACGCGGCTGCTTGGCTCATTGCTCGCGGGAATAAAATCTTATCTCTGCACCCGTCCGGACGCATCGCCGCCTTTCAGTTTTTCCACCTCAGAGACGCTCACCAGGTTATAATCTCCTTCAATGGAATGCTTCAATGCAGAAGCCGCCACGGCAAATTCTACCGCCTCCTGGGCGGACATTCCCTGCAGCAGCGCGTAAATCAAACCGCCGCCAAAGCTGTCGCCGCCGCCCACACGGTCTGTAATCCGCAGATGATATTCCCGGGAAAAACAGTAATCTTTCCCATCGTACAGCATGGCCGCCCAGTCATTGTCGCTGGCTGAGATGGAAGTCCGCAGCGTAATAGCCACTTTTTCAAATCCAAACTGCTCCATCAGCTGTCTTGCCACACTTTTGTAACCTTCCTTGTCCAGCTTCCCGCCGTAAATGTCCGTGTTCTCAGCCTCAATTCCAAATACATCCTTGGCATCCTCCTCGTTGGAAATGCACACGTCCACATACTGGCAGAGCTCCGTCATCACTCTGCGGGCTTCCTCTCTGGACCAGAGTTTGCCCCGGTAATTCAAATCACAGGAAATTTTTACGCCTTTTTTCCTGGCTTCCTGGCAGGCCTTTCTCACAATGGCCGTCACATTCTCTCCCAGCGCAGGGGTGATTCCTGTAAAATGAAACCACTCCGCTCCTTCAAAAATAGCGTCCCATTTAAACTCTTCCGGGGAAGCCGTCTGAACTGCCGAGCCTGCTCTGTCGTAAATACAGACCGAACCTCTTTGGGAAGCGCCTTTTTCCAGAAAATAAATGCCCACACGCTCCCCGCCCCGGACAATTTTGGACGTGTCCACGCCGTATTTGCGGAGACTGTTTACTGCCGCCTGCCCAATGGCATGTTCCGGAAGTTTCGTGACAAAAGAAACATCCACGCCGTAATTAGCCAAAGATACCGCAACGTTGGCCTCTCCGCCGCCGAAGGCAGCCTGCATTCTGTCATTCTGGAAAAAGCGGTAATATCCTTCCGGCGCTAAGCGCAGCATAATCTCTCCGAATGTAATTACTTTTGCCATGATTCGCGGGCCTCCTTTATGATTTCACGGGATTTTCGACACAGTTTTGTAATCTCTTCCCAGTCCTGATTTTCAATAAGCTCCTCCGTCACCATATAAGAACCGCCGCAGGCGGCAATCAGCGGAGACTTTGCATAATCTTTCAAATTTTTCAGGGAAATGCCTCCGGTGGGCATTATCCGAAACATGGGAAAAGGCCCGCTCATGGCCTTGATTTTCTCCAATCCCCCTGACTGCTCCGCCGGGAAAAATTTGATGAGCCCAAGACCTGATTTCAGCGCCGCATGGTAATCTGTGGGAGAACTGCATCCAGGATAAATGGGAATGTCTTTTTTCTGGGCATAGTCCACAAGTTCCTGGTCATAGCCTGGCGTCACAATAAATTCTCCTCCGGCTTCTAAGACAGCGTCAATCTGTTTCTTCTCTGTGACGGTGCCTGCTCCCACAATCATTTCCGGATATACTTCTTTCATCAGACGGATTGCCTCATCCGCCTTTGCCGCCCGGAATGTCACTTCTGCAACGGGAACGCCGCCTTCCCAGAGCGCTTTTGCCAGAAGGCACGCATCCCGTTCGGGATGATTCAGTTTGACTACCGGCACAATGCCGATTTCTGATATTCTCTGATTTAACTCACTCATAACTGCCTCCTTCTACACACCGGAATAAGCGGAAAATCCTGCGTCAATGGGCAGTATCACTCCAGTAATGGCGCCGGATGCCTTCTCGTCGCACAGGAAAAATACGCTTCCCAACAGCTCCTCGCTCTCCACAAATCTCCCCATAGGAGTTCCGGACAGAATTTTGTTGGAGCGCGGCGTCGGCGTGCCGTCTGGCTGAAACAGCAGGGCACGGTTCTGGTTTGACACGAGAAAGCCCGGCGCAATAGCGTTGCAGCGGATGCCCGTAGCAGCAAAATGAGTTGCCAGCCATTGAGTAAAATTCGACACTGCAGCTTTTGCCGCGGAGTAAGCAGGAATTTTCGTCAGCGGAATATAGGCGTTCATGGAGGAGACGTTTAAAATACATCCTGACTTCCGTTCTGCCATCTCCTTTGCAAATACCTGGGTGGGCAGCAGTGTTCCCTGAAAGTTCAGTTTGAATACAAAGTCCACGCCGGAGGGCTCTAAATCAAAAAACGTCTTCTGCCCTTCTTTTCTCTCATGATGGTACTCGTTGTCTGTGGTGGCTTTGGGGCTGTTGCCTCCGGCTCCGTTTACCAGAATATCGCAGGGGCCTAAATCTGAGAGTACCTGTTCATGGACTTTCTTCAATTCTTCTAGTTCCAGCACATTGGCCTGATAGCCTTCACAGCAGAATCCTTCCGCCTTCACCTCCTCCGCCAGTTTTTTTACACTCTCCAAATTCAAATCCAGCGCGGCAACCTTCGCTCCCGCCTGGGCAAACGCCTTGGCCATGGTGCCGCAGAGAATTCCTCCTGCTCCGGTTACCACCACCACTTTGCCTGTAAAATCAATATTTAAAGGTAATTCCATTTTCCTGTTCATCCTTTCTTAATTTATATCAAATCCAAAAAATCTGCGTGTATTTTCATAGCTCAAGTCTCGAATCAATTGTTTCAAATATTCCATGTCTCTGGGATATTGTCCGCTCTCCACCCATTCCCCCACCAGTTCGCACAGCACCCGGCGGAAATATTCATGACGGGTATAACTCAAAAAGGAACGGGAGTCTGTCAGCATTCCCACAAAACATCCCAGCACGCCGTTGGCGGCCAGCTCTGTCAGCTGGCTGCGCATGCCAAACCTGTGGTCATTGAACCACCAGGCGCTTCCCTGCTGGATTTTTCCCACCGTGCCGCCTCCCTGAAAACAGGCCATAATTGTGGCAAGGGCTGTGTTGTCTCCCGGATTCAGGGAGTAGAGAATCATTTTTGGCAGTCCGCCGTTTTCTGCAAATCCATTCAAAAGAGGTCCCAGTTTTTCCACTCCGGAACGGCTGTTGACTGCATCGTACCCGGTGTCAGGACCCAGAAGCGCAAACTGGGTTTTGTTGACATTCCTGAGACATCCAAAGTGAATCTGCATCACCCAGTTTTTTTTCGCATATTTCTTTGCACAGGCCGTGGTAACAAGGGTCTTATAGGCGTCTCCGGCGTCTTTTGGGGGCCGCACTCCATCCATTGCCATAGAAAAAGCCTGGTTCGCTCTCTGGAAATCCGGCTTCTCATACATGCAGTAATCCAGTCCGTGGTCGGCACAGATACAGCCCTGTCCGGCAAAATAGTCAATCCGCTGACACAGGGCCTCTGCCGCGTCTTCTGCCGTATGAATGTTTTGGCCCGTCACCTCTGACAATTTCTGAATATATTCGGCAAATCCGTCCTTCTCAATGTTAATCCCTACGTCCGGCCGAAATGCCGGAAGCACCTGAATCTTCATGGCGGAATCCTCCGCAATCTTCTTATGCCACGCAAGGTCATCCAGCGGCCCGTCTGTGGTACAGATGGCCTGAACATGGAATTTCTCCATCAACGTTCTGGCAGAATAATCCTGCAGAATTTCATTGCAGCAGTCATAAATCTCATCGGCCGTTTCCGGATTCAGTGGCTTTGTAATCCCAAATCCTCTTTTCAGCTCCAGATGACTCCAATGGTAAATGGGATTTCCAATCAGTTTGGGCATGACGGAGGCAAAGGCCCGGAATTTCTCCCTATCCGGCGCATTTCCGGTAATCTTGTCCTCCTCCACTCCCCCTGCCCGCATCAAACGCCATTTATAATGGTCTCCGTCAAGCCACACCTGGGAAATGTTTTCAAATTTCCGGTCCTCGGCAATCTCTCTTGGATTGATATGGCAGTGATAGTCGATAATCGGCAAATTTTCAGCCGCCTGGTGATACAATTCCTCTGCCGTCGACGTGGACAGCAGAAAATTTTCATCCATAAATGTTCTCATTTTTTCCTCCGCTCTGTGGGTTTTTCAGCACAAACAGACAGCTCATGAAAGAATAAACCAGTTCTTTCACGTTTCTGCCTTTTCTGCCTCTTCTTTCTCCAGCATATCCCAGCAGCCCCACATATACATAATGCCAAGGGCCCTGTCATAAAGTCCATATCCTGGCCGGCATTTCTCACCCCAGATATGGCGGCCATGGTCGGGACGGATATATCCCTTATAACCGCAGTCGTGGTAAGCCCGCATAATCTCCAGAATCCCAACGTCTCCGTCACAGTCCCGGTGAGAGGCCTCCGTGAAATCTCCATTGGGAAAATGTTTTACATTCCGGATATGGGCAAAAGCAATCCGGTCGCAATAGGTGCGCACCATATCCGGCACGTCATTGTCAAAATTAGCTCCCAAGGAACCGGAACAGAGGCACAGGCAATTGTTCTCATCATCCACCATAGACAGAAACCGTCCGATGGACTCCTTATCCACCAGAAGCCTGGGCAGGCCGAAAATGTCCCAGGGCGGGTCGTCTGGATGAATAGCCATCTTGATTCCCGTCTCATGGCAGGCAGGCATCACTGCCTCCAGAAAATATTTCAGGTTTTCCCACAATTTTTCCTTTGTCACCGGACGATAGGCCTCAAACAGCTCATCCAGTTTCGCCATTCGCTCCGGCTCCCATCCGGGAAATGTCATGCCGTTTAAATTCTTCAAAATATAGTCCGCCATCTCCTTATAGTCCTGCTGCACCTTTGCTTTCTCATAGTACAGGGCCGTGGAGCCATCCTCCATGGGATGAAATAAGTCTGTCCTGGTCCAGTCAAAAATCGGCATAAAATTATAAGTCACAACCTTCACGCCGAATTTGGACAGATTCCGCAGTGTCTGCTTATAATTTTCGATATATTTATCCCGGGTGGGCAGTCCAATTTTAATGTCATCGTGGACATTTACGCTCTCCACCACATCCATGTTGAATCCATAGGGCTCAATCTGTCGGCGCACTTTTTCAATCTCTTCCACTTCCCAGACCTCTCCGGCTTCCTTGTCGTGCAGCGCCCAGACAAGGCCGCTCACCCCGGGAATCTGTTTAATCTGTTCCTGGGTGATACTGTCGTTTCCCTCGCCGTACCAGCGAAATGTCATCTCCATACTGATTTCTCCCTTCTGATTATTTTGTACCAACAGCACAACTCTAAATCCGTTACAGTTCACTCCCACGCCATTCGCAAAGGCGCCCATGGCGCTTTCCCGCTGCTTAATTTAACTTTATTGGCAACGTAGAGTGACCTCAGGACTCCTCCCAACTTCGTTGGGTCCCTCCTCAGGTCCAATGCTAACTTTGCTCATAAATCGGCGTTCCCTTCGTCAGCACAAATGGAGAAATCATTATGCAAGCATATGATTATCTCCATATTGGCTGA
>JAAWLS010000050.1 GCA_022798035.1 Lachnospiraceae bacterium
GATATGAGAAACAGCCCTTATCTCAACTACCATGCGGCTGCAGCCAAAGACAGTTCGGCTGCTGGCTGAAAGGAGATACAATATGACTCTTTTATTTGATAAACTCATCCTTTTTATCTGCTGTACCATACTAATGTACTTTCAGGAGCCGCACATCGACCTGATTCAGATAATTGCCTTTCTTGCAGCGGTAATTTTTGTCTCCCTGGAGAGCTGTTTCAACTTAGACTGCCTCCCCTGGACAGAACTCTCAAAGAAAAACCGGTTTCTGAGCGCTGAACTATGGGCCATATTGGCAGCTTTGAGCTTGATTTTTCCTGCTTTCGCCTTCTTTCTCCCGCTCCTCTTGTACGAGCTGACAGTTTCCTTTCGGCATCCTATCTGTTTCACGACATACCTTTTGCCCTTATCGTCTTTTCGAAAGGGCCCTGCTTCCTGTCTCTGGATAATATTTTTCCTGTTTCTGCTGGCATGGTTTCTGGCTTCCAAGACAACACAGCTCTTTCATCTTGAACAGAATCTCCGCCTCCTGCGGGACACCTCCACGGAATATAACCTGCTTCTTCAGCAGAAAAACAGGGATTTAATTCAAAACCAAAATCACGAAATTCACATTGCCACTTTAAAAGAGCGCAACCGAATTGCTCGGGAAATCCATGACAACGTGGGCCATATGCTCTCCCGCTCTATTTTACAGGCAGGCGCCTTGTCTGCACTCAATCAGCAGGAAAATTTAAAAGAACCTATAGCGGCTCTGAGCCAGACATTGTCCTCTGCCATGGATACTGTCCGAAAAAGCGTCCATGACCTTCATGACGATTCTGTGGATTTAAAAGCCGCTGTTTCAGAATTGATTTCTGGTTTCTCAAACTATCCTGTCACTCTGAACTATGATATGGAGCCTTTTACCCCGGCCCAGGTGAAATACTGTTTTATTTCCATTGTAAGAGAAGCGCTGTCGAACTTTGCCAGCCACAGCAACGGCACTGACATTTCCATCACGATGCGGGCACATCCCAGCTTATATCAGCTTATCATAAAAGACAACGGAACTAACATCGGCATCGGAGAAACCGGCATCGGAATTTTAAATATGAAGGAACGCGTCAAAAATCTGAATGGGAATTTTTCCCTTTCCACGGAACATGGTTTCCAGATTTTTGTCTCTGTCCCACGTGAAGATAATAGATAACTTTACCCTCAATGAACAAGGGGCGCGTTGCTCTGTCCACTGAGGGTACCATCGCCTGATATGGCATAGACTGGGTGCGCCGCACCTTTTTATAATCTAAATATTAGATGATTGCGAAACACAATAATTTTCAAAATTTTATGTACAATTCGCAAAACTTAAAAATACATATTTTTCTTGTAAAAGCTAAGAAATGCATTTTAGCACCATGAAGGCGAGACTCAAAAGCCCATAGAGGCCTTTGCCGAACATGGGCTTTTGTAATCGGAGGCTCGCTGAAATGTTTGGTGCGTCTCGCATTTCGAGCTTTTGCAAGATGAAAATATGTAGATAAATTTGTATGAATTGTACATAAAATTGCGATTACTTACTAGTTTCGCAATTCTCTATAATCTAAATATAACAGAAAGGAATTTTTATGAATATTATTATTGTAGATGATGACCAGATTGTCTCCCTTTCTCTGAAAACCATTCTGGAAGCCTCCGGAGAAATTCATGTGGCAGACATCGGAAATAATGGAAAAGAAGCTGTCGCCCTCTATCAGAAACATCACCCGGACGTCCTTCTCATGGACATTCGGATGAATGAGATGACCGGCTTAGAAGCCGCAGAAATCATTCTGAAAAACGAGCCTGACGCCAAAATACTGTTTTTGACCACTTTTCTGGACGACGAATACATTGTGCGCTCTCTGCACCTTGGTGCAAAGGGATATATTTTAAAGCAGAATTTTGAAGGTCTGCTGCCTGCTCTGAAAGCAGTCTCCAAAGGACAGAGCGTTTTTGGAAGTGAGATTGTCACACGGCTGCCGGAATTTCTCTCGTCCGACAAACATCCTGCCTGTGACTACCACGCAAAAGGACTCACAGACAAGGAAATGGAAATCATTGAGCTGGTAGCAGATGGCTGCAGCAACCGCGAGATTGCCGGTCATCTCTATCTGAGTGAAGGAACTGTGCGCAACTACCTCAGTACCATTTTGGAAAAACTGGAATTGAGAGACCGGACCCAGCTGGCTGTCTTCTACTATAAAAACCTGCAGTCTCCATGACCTGCCCTGTACAGCAAAATGCCATACGGTTCCTGCACCGGAAAATTTAGCAGCGTCTTCCTCTCGCACGGATGCGCATCCTGCCCGGAGGGCTTTTTGTCTTACAGGAAATCCGAAGGAATTTCCTATAAGATAAAATAAAATTTCCGCAGAGACAGCCCTCAGGCTGTCTCTCACGGAAATTAAATAAAGATTTAAAATTATTCAAACAGTACTTTGGCAAAATGCTGTGTCAATTCCTCCATACAGCCATCTGCAAAGGGACTTTTCAGTCCTGCCTCCTCCAGCATGGGAACATAAAACTTCTCAGCAGATAACCGGCACAGTTTCAGATAGTTCTCCCATGCTTCCTTCTCATCAATATCTATTTTTCTCTTATACTGGAGCGCACAGACAGTAGCCAGACAATAGTCAATGTAGTAAAATGGCATCTGGAAAATATGGCTCTGTTTCTGCCACCATCCTCCCTCTCCGAAAAATTCGTCTCCCTCATAATCCATATGAGGACGATATTCCTGCTCCAAATCTTTCCACACCTGCTTGCGCTCTGCCGGCGTCATATCCGGATTGGCGTATACAATATGCTGAAATTCATCCACCATACAGCCATAAGGTACAAAGCAGATGCCATCCTCCAAATGCATCCGCCGATAATCCTCGGCACGGTCTCCAAAAAAGCTTTCCATCCATTTCTCTGTGAAATATTCCATTGCCATAGAGTGGATTTCCGCCGTCTCCATGGTGATGTCCAAATATTCCTGAATCTCTTCATTCCGCATCAGAAATCCCTGAAATGCATGTCCACATTCATGAGTGATAACATCTACATCCGCGCTGGTTCCGTTAAAATTAGCAAAAATAAATGGAGATTTAAAATCTGGCAGATAATCCATATAACCGCCCTGACGCTTCGTTTTCCTTCCCAGCACATCCAAGAGCTCATGCTCCATCATAAAGTCAAAAAATTCTTTTGTCTCTGGAGACAATTCCTGATACATCTTTTGTCCCTTATCCAAAATCTCCTCTGGCGTTCCTTTCGGCGCTGGATTTCCCTCCGGGAAGAACATGTTCTCATCAATATAGGAAAGTTTCTCAAGCCCTAAACGTTTTCTTCTGTTCTCATGAATCCTGGTGGCCAGAGGAACCAGATATTTCTTCACCTGGCTGCGGAATTTTTCTACTTCCTGCTGGCCGTAACTGTTTCGCTGCATCCGGTAATAGCCCAGCTCAATATAATTTTCATATCCCATCAATTCAGCCTGTTTCGTTCTGTTTTTTACCATTTCATCGTAAATATGGTCTATCTCATCTGTGACCTTCAGGAAATAATCGCTGACTGCCTCCCATGCCTTCCGGCGTACCTCCCGGCTGTCATCCGCCATAAATTTCCGCATCCGGGAGAGATTGCAGATTTCTCCCTCAAAGGGAATCTCCGCCGTGGCAATCAGCTTCGTATATCTGCTAATCAGCCCATTGTTCTCCTGGCACAGTTCAATCAGCTTCTCATCCATGGATTTGAACTGAAGCTCCATATTTTTAAAAGCCACTTTGCCAATCTTCTCTTCCATATAAGGACGATAGGGAGAGTGAAACAGCACTTTGTGGTACTCCTTGTCCAGCTGCTGGAGCACCGGGTCTATCTCATCATAGAACTCCTGCTCTTTTTCATAAAATTCATCCGTCATATCAATGTCGTGGCGGATGGCCGCCAGCACCGTACAGGTCTTGATATGATTGAACAGCTCATAGTACTCTTTGTGAATATCAAACTGTTCCTCACCGCTTAAGGCCTGCTTCTGACGTTCAATCAGTGATTTCATTTTTGCTTCTGTCTCTTCTCTGTTCAGCCTTTCATAAGGCATTTCTGAAAATTTCATTTCTTCATCTCCTCTAATAATTTCCATAAGTTACAGCTAATGTTATCTATTAATTCTTCCTCCTCACGCTTAAAGGCACTGGAAGACAGGCGGTATTTATTCTTCATATGTTTCCTCCCCTTCCAGATATTCATCCTGAAAAACGGGAATTGCACCATACCGGCCCAAGAGATAGTCTTTGTCAACTTTCTTGTCAAACCTCGCCCTGAACTTATTCAAAGAATACACCTGTGAGCTGTGGTCTGGCTTTCTCTCCACAAACCAGATTTCATCCTGACGCAGTAAATCCAAATCCAAGAGATTGATATCATGGGTTGTGGCAATCAGCTGACATTTGTCCTCTTCCACAAACTCATAAAACAACTCCAGAAAACGCCTTGTCGCCATAGTATGAAGACTCCTGTCTATTTCATCTATCAGAATTACGCTGTCATCTCCGCTCTCATAAAACAAGGGAATCAAATCAAATAAACGCTTTGTTCCATCCGACTCGTCTTCATACTCAAACAAATCCTCCAGATTGCCATGGTTCTGAAGCATTTTACTGTAAATAATATTTCCTTTCTCATCTCTTCGCAAAACATACATTTTTTGATTGATATTCATCTGGATTGGATGTTCTCTGACCTTGTTTGAAATATCAACTTTAATTTTCTCCGCTCTTTCCCTGGGAAGTTTTTCCAACACTTTATCAAAATCCATTTCCTGCTGCTGCCCCTCTACAGAATCAATTCCCGTATCAAAGTAAGCAATAATATCTGAAAAGAGTTCCTTTGCCTCCTCATCAGAAGTAAGTTCCCCCAATCCGCTGTATTTTGTGTGAGGAAATAAAATAATCAGACGTCTGAACCAACGATGCACATTCGTAATTTCTGCAAATATTCCCTCCTTCCCATTGCCTCGGTCAGCCACATCACTCAAAATCGTTTTCTTCCGGAAGGCATCCGAAATATTTTTATCAAAATCCTCCAAATAAACTTTCATACGCATCTCTTCCTCTGCCTGGCCCTGGATAATCTCTGTAGAAACACGACTGCGTCCGTTTTCATCTACTTCACGATTGTAAAGATATGTCTCCTTCCCATTTTCTTCTATTCGAATCAGCCATTCCGCCAAAATTTCTCCCTTATCATAAGAAATAGCCAAACCATAGGAATACTCTTTTCCCTTGGTAAGAATCCTGTATTCAAACACTCCCGGCTGATAATACGTTTCATTCAAAATCCGGAAATGCTTTTTTTCCAGATTGATTCTCTCTGTTCCTTTCAAAATTACTTCTTTTGAAAAAAATACTGCATGAATCAAATTGCTTTTACCGCCCGCATTTGCGCCAAAAATTAAAGCGCTTTTTAATATTTTTCTCCCTTCACTCTGCATCACGTGTTCCCTATGTCTGGTCACTTTACTGGCCAGCATAGAAATACTTTGAGACCCATAAAATGATTTATAATTACTCACCGAAAATCCAATCAGCATATCTGCACCTGCTTCCTATTCCCCTTCTGCCCATTATATTGTGATTTTTTCACTTTGTCAACGATAGACTGGTCTGTCATCCCAGCCGCAATTTTTGTAATATTCTTTCCTTTATTCTCCTCTCACATACAAATATGCCTTTCATAATGTGATTTTTTCACCTTTTTTCTGAAAATAGTATGAACCACAGCATGTACATTCCCCTTGCTATTTTTATCCATTTATTATAAAATCGAATTATATGATACCTATTAATTGCAAAGGAGAATTGAAATGAAAAATTGTATCGTTGCTCAGTCCGGCGGCCCTACTTCCGCCATCAATGCCAGCCTCGCAGGCATTATCCGCGGCGTTCTGGAACATCCCGATTATGACCGTATTTATGGCGCTCTCAACGGAATCACCGGGATTCTGGAAAAACGCTTTCTGGATTTGACCGATGATTTCCAGAAAGAAGAGAATCTGGATTTGCTGAAAGTGACTCCTGCCATGTATCTGGGTTCCTGCCGTTACAAGCTGCCCAATGTAAAAGAGGACATCACTCCTTATGAATTTATTTTTAAGGTGTTTGAGAGCCTGAATATCGGCGCATTTTTCTACATTGGCGGAAATGACTCCATGGACACGGTGGACAAGCTCTCTGCCTACGCCGCTTCCATTGACAGCCCTGTCCGCATTATCGGCATTCCCAAGACCATTGACAACGACCTGTGCGTTACAGACCACACGCCTGGATTCGGCTCTGCGGCAAAATATGTGGCTTCCTCCATGTTGGAAATCTTCCACGATGTTGCCATTTATAATCTGAAGAGCGTTACCATCGTAGAAATTATGGGACGTGACGCAGGATGGCTCACTGCTTCTTCCATCCTGGCCAGAAATGAATACTGCGCGGCGCCCCACCTGGTTTATCTTCCGGAAGCGCCTTTTGACACAGAGAATTTCTTAACTGATGTCAACCAGATGCTTCAGGAATACGACAATGTTATCGTAGCTGTCTCAGAGGGAATCCGCGACAAGGACGGAAACTATATCAGCGCCTCCAGCGACGCGGTAGACCACTTTGGCCACAGTCGTTTGAGCGGTGCTGGAAAAGCGCTGGAATATCTTTTGGAAGACCGGATGAGTACCATAAGAGTACGCTCCATTGAACTGAATGTTCTGCAAAGGTGCAGTTCCCATATCTCTTCCCGGACAGATTTGGACGAATCCTATCAGCAGGGACTGCACGGCGTATCACTGGCTGCAGAAGGAAAGACAGGACTGATGGTAACCTTAAAGCGCATCAGCAATGAGCCTTACAAGGTTGTCTGCGATTCTGCTCCTGTGTGCGAGATTGCCAACCAGGTAAAGAGCGTGCCCGCTGAATTTATCAACGAACAGGGAAATGATGTGCTGCCCGGAATCCTTCCCTATTTGAAACCTTTGATTCAGGGAGAGTCAGGGGTCAATTTCTCCAAAGGGATTCCTACATACCTTCCCATTCCCCATTTGTTGTAAAAACATAAAAAGAAGCGCTCCTATACGCTTCTCCGCGCACGAGTGGACTGCGTTAGCAGTAACTACCCTTCCGCGAGCTGCGCATCTTTGTTTTCTATAGAATAGAAAACTCACCCCAGTGCCACATCCAATACCATCATAATCAGGAACCCCATCATCACGCTTACGGTTCCCAGATTTGATGATTCATCGGGCTGTGCCTGGGGTATCAGTTCGTCAGCTACCACATAAATCATAGCGCCTGCTGCAAAAGCCAGAAGCCAGGGCATCAAGGGAACCGCTGCGGCAGAGGTGAGAAATACCAGAATCCCGGCCAGAGGCTCCACAAGGCCAGAGAGACATCCAGTCAAAAATGATTTTCCGCTGCTGGCGCCGGACTGGCGGACCGGCAGGGAAATTGCAGCTCCCTCCGGGAAATTCTGAATTCCAATTCCAAGAGCAAGCCCCAGAGCGGAAGCTAGATAGCCTGCATCTTGGGGGTGCTGCCCCGCCAGCACAAAAGCAAGCCCCACCGCCATTCCTTCTGGAATATTGTGAACAGTTACTGCCAGTACCAGAAGCTTCGTCCCTGCTTCTTTTTCTTTATAATCGGCATGAAACCAGGGCAGTGTCTTATCCACTAGATACAAAAAAATTCCGCCTAGAGCAAACCCCGCCGCCGGTGGCAGCCAAGGAAACATTCCAAGCTCTCCGCTCTGCTCAATGGAGGGAATCAAAAGTGACCAGACTGACGCAGCCATCATGACACCAGAAGCAAATCCCAGAAATATCCGGTTCATCCAATCTTTAATTGCTCCCCGGAAAAAGAACACCACGGCAGCTCCCAGGCTAGTCATCAAAAAGGTAAATCCAGTGCCCAAAAGTACCTGAACAAATATATGAATCATAAAATAAAACTCCATGGTTGCATTTTTTATTACTCTATGCAGTCCTGGAGTTTTGTTGAATTGTATCATATCTGATATCTGTCTATTTCTTTGCCACCAGCTCAAAATATCTGCCGATTTCCCGCCAAGCCTTTTTGGATTCTGGCATCATCATCATTCCCATCTGAAACACATGGAACATTCCTTCGTAAATGCTCAGACGCACTTTTGCCCCCTGCTGTTTTGCTTTATAAGCCACGCCTACGGAATCACTCAAAAGCATTTCCACAGAGCCCACCTGAATCAGCATAGGCGGAAATCCCCAGTAATCCCCAAACATAGGAGAGAGATATGGGTCTCTCGGGTCATGCCAGCCTACATAGTCCCGGTTATAAATCAGGCTGTCTCTTGTATTTCCAAACAGTGGGTCTCTCTCATAATTATCTTCATAAGAAGGACCGCTGGAGGTCAAATCTGCCCAGGGAGACATGAGAATCAGCCCTCCCGGCAGACGTTTGTTTCGGTCTTTCAAATACATGCAGAGAGCCAGTGCAAGACCGCCTCCTGCAGAATCCCCAGCCACAAAAATCTGTTTACTGTGCCACCCTGCATCTCTCAGCCATTCAAAAGCCGCTGCTGCATCCTCCAGAGCCGCAGGATAGGGATTCTCCGGCGCCACCCGGTAGTCAATCGTCAATACGCTCATTCCCTTGCTGACTTCACAGTACAGACCTGCAAAGGAACGATACGCATTGCGCATGCTCCCAATATAACCACCGCCGTGAAGCTGCAGAATCACGTAATCGTTTCTGGGAAATTCCTTACTGCTGAGATACTCCATCTGAAATTCCGGCAGTCCGATTTCCTCCATATAAAAACAGTCCGGACACCGCCACTTAGGCTCTATCAGCTTTTTGCGCAGTTCCCCTGTCTTAATTTTTCTTCCAATCAGATTGTCATTGGTGACATGAGCAATCATATCTCGAATGACTTTTCCTCTGACGCTGACTTCACTCATAACTTGTCCCTTTCCTAACCTTCTGTCTGCAGAAATTCAAACCTGACTGCACATCCTGCCCCTCATCTATACATGGAACCTTCGTTTCAACTCTGCCTTTGCCCTCCGGTCTCCAAATATCAGAGTTCCCAGCAGCATGCACAAAGAAACCGCTAAAGCTCCCAAAGAGAAGACGGGTCTTGTGATAATTCCCAGTTTCCACAACAGTACGCATCCAAGAGAAGTCAAAGCAGTGAGAATCTGCATTAAAATATAACTCTGCCAGTTGGAAGCATTGACAATCATCAGTGTGAGAATCGTTCCATTCAGCAGCAGGACGGCTCCCGGCAGTGCATAGTTGACAGACCAGCCCCGATAACCGGCAATATTGTCCGCCGCAATCATCAGAAGAACAGCTCCTATCACCTGCACCACAATCACTGTCTGATATCCCTTATTTTTCTGAAGGGAATATTTCAAGGTGAGATAAAAATATAAAATACTGATTCCTGTAATCGCTGACCACCAGGTTCCATGGTAGTGCCGATAATTGATGATAATCAACGCAGCTTCTGTGACAATAGCCAGAAAACTGTACAGGCGCACAATAAAGTTCAGTTTCCGCACCGTCGCTTTTACATCCGGATATCCGGTACTTTCAAAATCCTCACCGGAAATCTCCAGCACACTGCTGCACAAAGGACAGACAGCCGTATCGTCCAAAATCTCCACCCTGCATTTTTTACACTCTTTCATTCGTCATAAACTCCATTCGTCTCTATTTTCACCGGTATCCCATCTTCCGCAAGCCGTCGGAAAAATCCCCGCTGTACGGACACTTCCGCAAGATTGCTGCTGATGGTAAACACCAGCGTGTCACGGTAAGAACAGATAGTTCCCTTGATGTTCTGTCCCTCCGACATAGAGAGAAAAGCCCGAAATCCTTCGATGTATTCCTGATATTCTTCCCGTACCTGGATATTGCCGATGTTCGTCACTGTGGTAGTATTGGCAAGAGCGCTGCTGTGATACACATAGCGCATGGCAATATTTTTGATAAACAAGGGCACTGCCCGCAGAATAAAATTCTTTTCATTTGACACATTATAGGCAAAGAGATTTTCCAGATTCTCCCGATTAATCTGCCCCCGCAGGCTTTCCGCCACAATCTGCACCACTTCCTCAAAAGTATAGCTCTCTTTTTCCGGGCGAAAGACCGCCGACACAATCACAAAGAAATTTTTCATGGTAATGGAATCAAAATAGGGCCGCAGATTCACTGGAACGCAGGAGCTGATGGGCCGTTTACTTGGCATCCCGTGCAGGCATTCCTGATAAATACTCCACAAAAATGCCGCTACCAAGTATTCATTAATGGAAACCCCATATTTGTTGCAGACTTTTTTCAAAGATTTCACAGGCATAAACCCATGCATTACTCCAAGCTCCAGAGGCTTTAATTTCTCTCCTTTTACCAGATAGGCCCGCTCTGTTTTATACCCTTTTTTGTGGCTCTTTTTATAATTTTTCAGGTAACTGTCCTCCCGGTTCAGAGAGGTATCACTGCACAGACCGTCTCCCAATTTCGAGCTGTTGACAAACCTCTTGCCAAAAAGATTTGCATATAAGAAAATATATGTGTAGATGAATCCTTGAGGTGATACATTATGATGACGAAAAGAGA